>SLIC01000266.1 GCA_007135845.1 Candidatus Brevefilum sp. | reverse complement strand
TGCTAACAATAAAAATGATTGATCAATTAAAGTCACATCTTTTTCCGAATAAAATTTTTGCCAACCCACACAATATCATTAGGGCTTTATTAATCGTCATCATTGTTGGGATAGCTATCTTAGTCAGCATTAATTACAGCATGGCTGATGTTCAAAGTTACATCAAGCGATATCCCAGTCACACCATCTTAATCAGCCTGGGTGTCTACGTCTCATTTGGTCTGACATTTCTCCCCTCCATTCCCCTTACCCTGTTTATCGCTGTGCTGATTGGCCCTTTGCAAGCCATCATTGTTGCCACTATAGGAAATACGATCGCTGCATTACTGGAATACCAGGTAGGGAAAACACTCGGCGATGTGTTCGATTTTGAGAAGATCAAAGCAAAACTCCCCTTTGGTTTAGCCAAATTACCCATAAAATCCCCATATTTTTTGTTAGCTGCCCGTACCATTCCAGCGGGAACACGTGGGTTTAGCGTCGTATGCGGCGCATATCATGTGCCATTGCTATCTTACACCTGGACAACATTTACCATGTACTTGATCAGCTCAATCGTACTGGTTTATGGCAGTGTTATCGTGCTGAATTTTTTCTAGACTGCGATAGGCAATCATATTTTGGGGGACTTAGAATCAGATCTCGTAATAATAATTATTTCTTGACAAAAATATTTAGCCAATTTTCTCTGAAATAAAAAGTAAGTATTGCGGAATTCCAAATAATTATCCTTCCAAATTCGGAGTATTATCACGGAGGAAAACCTCGCGTTGAGGGATGACAAGATCAATTTCATGAGCCGTAAACTTGTCGTAAATTGCATAGTAGAGTTTGCTCGTGAGAAAACCCCGCCGATGGATGAGTGAAGTACTCCATGCCCGTAACTCAAAGTGCATCCCATTCTCACCGAAACCAAACAATCGCACACCTGGCGCAGGTTCCTCCAAAACATCCGGGATTTCCTTGGCAGCTTCTATCAATAATTGTTCTACTAAATAAGGATCATTGCTCAGGGCAACGGTGACCGGGATGATAAAACGCCTTTTGTCGTCCGTATGACTCCAGTTAATGACATTCTCGGTGATAAATTTTTGATTGGGTACGATGAAGGAGATATTATCATTGGTTAAAATCGTTGCGCTACGTGCGCCAAGATTGAGCACCCGTCCATGGACATTGCCTACTTCAATCCGATCGCCTACTTTGATGGGGCGCTCGATTAATATAATCAAACCGCTGACAAAATTGTTGACGATGTTCTGTAAACCAAAGCCAACACCGATACCAAGTGTGCCAGCTAACACATTAAGGATCGTCAAATCAATACCAGTTGTCTGCAAAATGATGATGACACCAATGACCAATAAGACATACCGAAAAATGACGCCCGCTGCCACCCGGTTACCAATATCCATACCCACCTTTTGCAGCAGTTTCTGAACAATAAAACGCTCAAAATGTTTGGTGAGGTAAACGAGAATAAAAAGAATAATAATTAGGTATAACAAAGTGGCGAGCGTAATGGTCGTATCACCAATAACAAAAAGCGGGTTTTTGAATACCTGAATTATTTGATCAAAAAGCTCTGTTTGCATATCTCACCATCCTGAAAAATCGATTGCATTTACAAGCTGAATTGTACCATTGGACATTACATGGTTCTCTGCTTGAATTTGCTCCAAACGTGGAAAATAAAAAAAAGCCCGAATCTGGGCTTTTTCAACAAAGGGTGCCTGATGGGGGTCGAACCCACGACCTCCTCATCCACAGTGAGGCGCTCCACCATTGAGCTACAGGCACCATATTGATGGCAATGATTTTATCACATCAGGGTTGCCTTGGCAAGAATTCCTTAATTTGTGCTTGCAACCCTTCCCTGTCAACCGTGACCTGTTCACGGGTCTTAAGATTCTTCACAGCAACCTGAAAATTAGCAAGTTCGTCTGGGCCAAGGATGATCGCAACCGGGATATTGAGCCTATCCGCAAACTTGAACTGCTTACCAAGCTTATCTGCATCGGGGTAAAGGACGACCTGGAATCCAGATTCTCGAATCTCAGCAGCCAACTCTATCGAGTTCGCCAGGGTACTTTCATCAAAAACCGTAACGATCACCTGAGGTTGATCGCCCAACCCACTCGGGATCACATCTGCATCACGCAGAACAAGCTCGATGACCACATCACCCATGGCAAATCCCACCCCAGGCAATGCATTACCGCCAACATCAGCAACAAGATTGTCATAGCGTCCACCACCAAGAATAGCACGCGACTTTCCCCCTAATTCATAAGCTTCAAAAACGGTTCCGGTGTAATAATCGAGTCCTCGGATCACTTTTGGGTTATAGGAGACATAGTCATCCACGCCAAGAGCTTTGATAAATTCGAAAAAACCGATCAATTCCACTGAATCCTGCCAAAGATCTTCGTTATTGACCAACCCCACAAGGGCATCAACCTGAGTGGTAGTCAGACCAGTCTCAATAGCGTAGTCCCGCCATTCTTTTTCAGATAATTTATCCAGTTTATCCACCACACGGAAAACCGCAGGTCGCAGGTCTTTTTCAATGGCTAATCCAGAAAAAGCCTGGTCCATTAATCGGCGGTTATTGACAAAAATCTGCACTTGTTGAGGTGATAAGCCTACGGCTTTGAAGAAGTTTGCGGCAACCGCCACAATTTCAGCATCAGCTGCCACTGCCTCCGTACCAACCAGGTCGATATTCCATTGGTAGAATTCCCGGGTGCGCCCTCGTTGAGGTTGCTCGTAGCGCCAAAAAGGCCCAATCGACCACCAGCGCATAGGAAACGGGATCTCATATTGTTGTTGAGCGACCATACGCGCCAGTGTCGGCGTCAGTTCAGGACGGAGGGTCAAGAGGTCATCCCCAGGAGAAGAAAATACAAATGCTTGTTCTTTGACCAGCTCTTCCCCTGACTTTGCTGCATATAATTCGATAAACTCCAGGCAAGGTCCTTCAAATTCCTGGTAGCCAAAGCGGGTCGAAACTTCCCGGATCTTATCAAACATCCATCGTCGAACAGCCATATTTTCAGGATAAAAGTCACGTGTGCCTTTAACGCTGCGTATAATTTCAGCCATCATTTCCTCTTTATCAGCAATAATTTACTATTAAATATTTTACCTCTTCTTCAAAGATTTACTCCGATAGGGTAGAGTTAGCCAGTAATTTAAGATAAAATAAATAGCAGTAAATCAGAATAGGATTTTGCATATGATGAATATAACCCAATTAAATAAGTTGATTGATGGAAAATTACTGACGAGTCAACCTGTTGACAAAAAATTTGTTACCGGTGCGATGGGTGCAGACCTGATGAGCGATGTATTGGCTTCAATACAACCAGAAGCGGTATTGTTGACTGGATTATGCAATCCACAAGTCATTCGGACCGCCATGATAGCAGATATCAGTGCGATTGTCTTTGTGCGCGATAAGCAGCCAGACCAGGAGACCATCCAGTTAGCCAATGAGGAAGATATCCCATTAATCACAACCAAACTTGGTCTTTTCGAGACCTGTGGGATTCTTTATCAGGCTGGTCTCTCCAGCTACGAGAGATAATAACAGCATAATTACACAGCCTGAGAAAAGAGACAAGATGGCAACCAAACAACTAGAAATCTCAGATGAATACGCCGAAAACATCACCCGTGTTGAAGAGCTGGCTTATGAACTACAGATTAACGAGGTGATGACTGAAAATGTCTATTCTCTTGCACCTGACATGAAAATGGAAGAGGCTTTAGACATCTTTCAGGAAGAGCGCTTTTCTGGTGCGCCTGTCACAGAACAAGACAAATTAATCGGGATACTGAGCATTGAAGACTTAATTCGTGCTTTACGCGAAAAAAGACTGGATGCAACTGTCAGTGATTATATGACAAGCACCCCAACCACGGTCCGGGGGTTTGATCCCGTTGTCGAAGCTCTGAAAACCTTCGCTATGACGAAATTTGGACGCTTGCCAGTATTGGATAAAGAAGGCAGCTTAATTGGTATCATCACCAAGGGTGATATTTCAAACGGACTACTGTCTGCCTTGCAACGAGACTACCATGCCGAAGAGCTTATCCGGTACCGAGCCAGCCATTTGTTTGAAGATATCGTTTCTGGTCGTACAAGCTTGATCTTGAGATACGATATTCGTAAGGGTGATTTCATTCAAGGCGGTAATGCCTCAAACAAAATTAAGCGGGCTTTACTACGTCTTGGTGCCTCACCTCAGATTGCCAGGCGATGCGGCATTGCAGTCTATGAAGCTGAAATGAACCTGATCATTCACACAAACCATGGCGGCACCCTGCGGGTAGAGATTGAACCTCACAAAATCACCATGGAAGCCTATGATGACGGACCAGGGATTGAAGATGTTGAATTGGCAATGAAGGCTGGATATTCGACCGCGACCCACGAAATTCGAGAAATGGGCTTTGGTGCTGGCATGGGATTGGTGAATATCAAGCGTTGTGTTGATGAGATGCGCCTGATCTCTTCCAAGGAACGCGGCACCAACCTGTACATGATCATCTACCTGAACGGATCCAATGAATCTGGTGAAAAATAAATAATTTGAACCCAACACAGAGAATAGAGTATTAAATGCAATTAGACGAAATTATCCAACAATTAGACCTTCAAGTTCTCACTGAGCCTAAAGATTTTTCAACAATTTCTGTGAACAGCGGCTATTGCTCTGACCTGCTCAGTTGTGTTATGACCGGTGCTGAACCTAACGGTATTTGGATCACACTTATGGCCCATGGGAATATCGTTGCCGTGGCAGCCCTATTGGACCTTGCCGCAATCATTATCACAGAAGATGCCCAACCTGACCTAGATACCATTGAAAAAGCCAACGATAAAGGCGTTATCCTGCTTTCAACGACTGTGCCAAATTTCACCATGGTCGGTCAGTTGTGGGATCTCGGCCTACGCGCCACACATGAATAACCGGTAACTACACTCTTGTTGAAACCTTATCAAGCAGAACTCCATATCCACACTGTTCTTTCGCCATGTGCTGGTGTGGAGATGATTCCACCACTCATTGTTCAAACCGCCATCACAAATGGTCTAAATTTGATCGCCATCACCGATCATAATGCCAGTGACAATGTCGCTGCTGTCATTAAAGCAGCTGAGGGTGAGGACCTCACAGTGCTGCCAGGGATGGAATTACAAACCCAAGAGGATGTCCACGTCCTGTGTCTATTTGACACCATGGATCAATTAGCCGAATTGCAAACTTTGGTCAACAAAAACCTCCCGGAAATCAAAAATAATATCGAATTTTTTGGTGAACAATTTATTGTTGACAAATCCGGGGAATTTGTCGCAAGAAAAGAGCAGCTCCTGATCACTGGCACACGCCTGAGTTTTGAAAAAGTATTCAATGTTGTGACGGGTTTAGGAGGTCTGTTCATTCCCGCCCATGTCAACCGCCAGGTGTTTGGGCTTATTACCCACCTCGGTTTTGTACCGCCTGATCTGGCAATAGATGCCCTGGAGATATCACGACACATCACAGCAGAAGAAGCACGTCAAGAATTCCCACAGATTAATGCTTATCAACTGATCCAAAGTGGGGATGTACATTTTTTGGATGATTTTTTAGGCGTAAACCACTTTTTAATTAGCGAGCCAACGATTTCAGAGCTAAAAATGGCTTTACGGGATGAAGCAGGTCGCAAATTTTCGATCCTAACTCGTTTTTGACGATTCTCTACTGTAAATATGACATTTGTGCATTGACCACTTACCCAAGCAGGATTACACTCATTTGTGGTATATTTCACAATCGTTGTCGTCACGCAAAAATTTCGTGATATATTTACTGGAGTAAACATAAATATGTTGAAAATTATGGAGAAAATTCCAGCAGAAGATCCTCTCAATGATCCTGAACAGCACGCAACCATTGATCACATTTTAGAAAAGAACAAGGGGCTTGCCGGCGCCACAATGGTGGTGCTGAACGAATTGCAGGAAGCGATTGGTTTTGTTTCACCTGCCATGCAGGTCTATGTTGCTGATCAACTTGGGGAACCTGTCAGCCGAATTCACGGAGTTGTTTCTTTTTATTCTTTTTTCACAACCACACCTCGTGGAAAACACACGATCAAATTCTGTGTTGGAACCGCCTGTTATGTCAGCGGGATCAACCAGATCATTGAAAAAGCCAGACAGATTCTTGGGATCGAACCAGGTGAAACCACAGAGGATGGCCTGATTACACTGGAACTCTGCAGATGTGTTGGCGCGTGCAGCCAGGCACCAGTCATCGTTGTGGATGATGAATTCCTGGGACGTGTCAAACCCAACCGATTCCCCAAAACCATCCAGGATATCAAAGCCAAGGAAGCGTAAATTGCGGGAACTGGCCCTCCATATTCTCGATATCGCTGAAAACAGCATATCAGCAGGTGCAACTAGGATCAGGATTTCTATCAACGAGAATCTTGACGATGATCTACTTGAGATTGAAATTGAGGACAATGGCAAAGGCATGAATGAAGGAACTTTAGCAAATATTACCGATCCATTCATCACCTCACGCACAACACGTAAAGTGGGCCTTGGTATTCCTTTTTTCAAAGCTGCGGCAGAAGCCTGTGAAGGTGCCTTTAATATCCAATCAAAACAAGGTCAGGGCACAAAGGTGCAGGCAGTGTTCAAACACAGTCATATCGATCGAATGCCGCTGGGTGATATATCTGGCACAATCCAAGCATTGATCATTGGCACACCCGAAGTGAATTGGGTTTTTGAATACAATGTCAATGAAGCCAGTTTCCATTTTGATGATGAACCCATTAAAGAAACCCTGGACGGCGTTCCATTATCAGAACCAGCTGTGATGCGATTCATCCGTGAAATGATCAATGAAGGCATCCACGGCGTTCAGCAACTATTAATGAATGAACATTAACTAGGATTTTTAAATTCAGAGGAGCATAGCATGTCAACTGTAAAATCATTAGACGATCTAAAGAGAATTAGGGAAGAAGCCCTTAAAAAGCAGAGCCTGAAAGCCACATCTGGCAAAACAGAAGTGATTGTCGGCATGGGCACAGTCGGTATTGCTGCAGGTGCACGCGAAACCTTGAAAGCCATTATGGATATGATCGAAAAGGAAAATCTGAGTGACATCATCGTCCGCCAGACCGGTAACATCGGGTTGGACTCATTTGAGCCAATCGTTCAGGTTGTTGTGCCTGGGGCAGAAAAGGTAACTTATGGAAGGGTTAATCCAGAAATGGTCCGCAGGATCATAAAAGATCATGTCATTGATGGCAATATTGTTTCGGAATACCAGATCAAAGTTTAAGTCACCGAACCAATTTTGAAAGGCAATATATGGCTTACTTTCGTTCACATGTCTTAGTCTCTGTTGATCCAATTTGTATTGAGAAAGGTGCTTTTGAGTTAATGGGCGCCCTGCAAGACGAGTTGGTCAAGCAGGGTTTAGTTGATGAAGTCGAGGTTCTGGAAACATCTCGGATTGGCGATCCTGAATCAGCGGGTCCCGACTTGATGGTCTACCCGGAAGGCGTTCACTACACCAATATTACGCTTGATGACATCCCCTTCCTTGTTGAAGAGCAATTCGTCAAGGGCCGGGTTGCTGCGCAATATGCCAGGGAGGTAGAAGAAATTGTTGATGAAGAACTATCTGCCCCCCAGGACAAAGAACTGAGAATCGTTCTGGAGAATATTGGTACCGTCGTTCCGCTTAACATAGAAGAATACATTGCGTACGAAGGTTATATGGCGCTTGGTAAAGTCCTGACTGAAATGACGCCTGAAGAAGTCATACAAGAAGTCCTGGATTCAGGCTTAAGAGGACGAGGAGGCGCTGGTTTCCCAACAGGATTAAAATGGCGGTTTTTAAGAAATGCTGAAGGTGATCAGAAATACATGATCTGTAACGCAGACGAGGGTGACCCTGGTGCCTTTGCAAACCGGCGCGTCCTGGAAGGCTACCCGCATGCAGTAGTTGAGGGCATGATCATCGGCGCTTATGCTACGAGTGCTAGTCAAGGTTATGTTTATTGTCGAGCCGAATATCCCATTGCAGTAAAGACAATCCGAACTGCGATTGAACAGGCACGCGCGATGGGGTTGCTCGGTGAAAATATCTTGGGCACTGACTTCTCATTTGATCTAGAAGTACGCATGGGTGCGGGCGCTTTCGTATGCGGTGAGGAAACCGCACTTATGGCCTCCATTGAAGGATTACGCGGTGAGCCAAGACCACGTCCACCTTTCCCTGCTCAAAAAGGATTATGGGGAAAACCCTCCAACATCAATAATGTGGAAACCTTTGCCATCATTCCGCAAATCATCCTCAAAGGAGCTGATTGGTTTGCCAGCCTGGGCTACAAGAAAAGCACCGGCACAAAAACCTTTTCAATGGCTGGTGATGTGATCAATACAGGCTTGATCGAGGTGCCCTTTGGTATCAGCCTGCGCGAGATCATATTTGATGTTGGCGGTGGCATCAAAAACAATAAGAAATTCAAAGCGGTCCAGACCGGAGGCCCGATGGGCGGATGCCTTCCTGAGGCTTTTCTTGACCTGCCAATGGATTATGAAGCTTTGGATGAAGCCGGCTCTATTCTTGGGTCTGGCGGTCTGGTCGTTATGGATGAAGACACCTGCATGGTCGATATCGCCCGCTTTTTTATGGAATTTACGCAAGAGGAAAGCTGCGGTAAATGCACACCCTGCCGCATTGGCACTCGACGGCTTTTAGAAACGCTCACCCGTATTTGTGAGGGTAAAGGAAAGCCAGAAGATCTCCCATTATTGGCAAACCTATGCGAACAAATTAACGAAGCCAGCCTGTGCGGCTTAGGTAAAGGCGCACCAAACCCAGTTAAGAGCACTTTAGAACATTTCCTTGATGAGTATGAAGCCCATATCTACGAAAAACGGTGCCCGGCAAAAGTATGTAAAGCCCTGATTCGATTTGAAATCATTGACGACCTTTGCACCGGCTGCACCTTGTGTGCCCGCAACTGCCCGGTAGACGCCATCAGTGGTGAACGCCGGAAAATACATTTGATCGATCCCGATATCTGTATCCAATGTGGTATTTGCGAACAACTCTGTCCGTATGATGCAATTGAGATCAGATAATACCGAAGAACCATAAGCCTATATCGAGGAGGAAGGTTATGAAAGTTGAAGTCAAAGATGGAGAAAGCATTCGTGAATTTGTGCGTTCGCTTGTCATAAAGAAAGGGTATGAAAAAGCAGAACTCATCCCCATTCTCCACGAAATAAATGGTGAATATGGATATATTTCTGATGAGGCCATTAAGGAACTCAGTGACCGAATGAATATCCCCACCAGCCATATTTATTCTGTAGCAACATTCTACCGAATGCTGTCCACGGAACGCAGAGGGCGTCATGTGATCCAATTCTGCGAAAGTGCCCCCTGCCATGTTGCTGGTGGTCGTTTGGTTTGGGAAAAACTTCAAGAAGTGTTGGAACTTGATAAAGGCGAAACCAGTGAGGATGAAAAATGGTCCCTGCTCACAACCAGCTGTCTGGGCGTATGCGGCGTTGGACCTGTGCTGGTCATTGACCACGACATTTACGGCAATGTGACCCCTGAACAAGTATCTGACATTTTGAAAAATTACGATTAGGAGACGCCTGATGAAAGCAACACGTTCTATGGTATTGGTATCTAGCGATCAGGAAAGCTTGGATCGGGGCGCTCTTGAAGTTTTTAGCGCTTTACAACAACAAATCACTGCGTTTGGACTTGATGATGAAATTTCATTATCCATGATCAGTGATGTCAGTAAAAAGGCGCAAAATCCCTTGGTTCTTGTTTACCCAGAAGCTGTTATTTACGGCTCAGTCACACCGGGTGATGTTGCCCACATTGTTGAAGAACATCTGTATAAGGGTCGTATCGTTGAAGAAAAACAAATATCCCCTTACGATCTCACTGGTAACATCGCATGGCTGACGGCACGCAAAGG
>SLIC01000277.1 GCA_007135845.1 Candidatus Brevefilum sp. | reverse complement strand
TTTTTTTTTTTTTTTTTGCTTTTTAGGAGAACCCCTCGGTTATTTTACACAAAGGCTTTGGGCTGGCAGCCCCCAACTGATTCTTTTCTATCAAATTATATCAACCCTGGTCTTTGCGGTTCTGGGTTTTTTCATCATGCCATACATTACCGTTAAACCAATGACGGCGTTGAGGAAAAACTTAAGTTCGTTGTCTGCTCAAAGCCTGGTTTTTGGAATTATCGGGCTCGTCGTTGGTTTAATTCTGGCTGCTTTGCTTGCCTACCCCATTTCACTCTTGCCAGCGCCCTTTGGCAGCATTTTACCCTTTATTGCCGTACTGATTTTTGGGTATCTTGGTGTCATCTTGTTTGTTTCACGCCAAAATGATTTACGCACCATCTTAAGACCCGGACAGCGTAATACAAACTTGAGCGATATTTCAGCTCAAGATGGCGGACCAAGCGATGCCCGCCGTATCCTGGTCGATACCAGCAGCATTATTGATGGGCGTATTTATGATATCGCCCGCACTGGCTTTTTACCTGGGCGTTTGCTCATTCCACGCTTCGTCCTAAATGAATTGCAGTATGTCAGTGATTCAGCCGATAACTTGCGTCGCCAACGAGGCCGTCGGGGTATGGAAGTTCTGTCTGAATTACAAAAGGACCCCTCTATCCCTGTTTCAATCACCGATATCGATGTAGAAGGGGTACGCGAGGTGGACGAACGTCTTGTGGTCCTGGCTCGACAATTAAGCTGCCCCATTCTCACCAATGATTACAACCTTAACCGCGTTGCGGAGCTGCAGGGCGTTTCAATTCTTAATATCAACGAGCTGGCAAACGCTGTCAAATCAATTCTGCTGCCTGGTGAAACATTGAAGATGAAAATCATCCAGGAAGGGAAAGAATATGGGCAAGGTGTTGGCTACATGGAAGACGGCACAATGGTGGTTGTGGAAGATGGTCATGAATATATCGGGAAGACCATTTCCATCATCGTCACGAAAGTCCTCCAGACCGCAGCTGGTAGGATGATTTTTGCTAAACCTGATTAAACCGCTCTACGAGTGTAAAGATTAGAACCGGAGCTATCAAAATGTCAATTAAAGTTTATAACACCCTGACACGCAGTAAATCTGAATTTGAGACCATTGAAGAAGGAAAAGTCAGGATGTACGTGTGCGGTCCAACCGTCTACGATAGTGCTCATGTCGGACATGCCATGTCGGCCCTGGTGTTCGATATCATTCGAAGATACCTGGTTTATAAGGGTTATGATGTTCAATATGTGATGAACTTTACCGATGTTGATGATAAAATCATCGATCGAGCCCAGCGGTTGGGTGTGGAACCCATTGAACTGGCTGAAAAATACATCGATGAATTTAAACAAAACTTACAGGATCTTAACATCATGCCTGCTACAGAGCATCCTCGCGCAACCGATGAGATTGATGCCATCATCGAAATGGTAGAGAAATTAATTGAAAATGATACTGCCTATGAGGTTGAGGGCGATGTTTACTTTCGGGTTGAAAAAGCTAAGGATTATGGAAAACTTTCCGGTCGCAAGCTTGAAGAAATGAACGCCGGCAGCCGCATCCGTGTGGATGAACGCAAAGAGAACCCAATGGATTTCGCTGTGTGGAAAAAGGCCAAACCAGGTGAACCTGCCTGGGACAGTCCTTGGGGGCCGGGTAGACCAGGCTGGCATATTGAATGCTCCGCTATGAACCTTGACCACCTGGGACACCAAATCGATATCCACGGCGGAGGGAATGACCTGATCTTCCCTCACCACGAAAATGAAATTGCGCAAACAGAGGCAATTACGGGTGAACCCTTTGCCCGTTACTGGATGCATAACGGTATGCTCCAGCTCAAAGGTGAGAAGATGTCTAAATCCACGGGCAACCTGGTCCCAATTGAAGAATTCCTTCAAGAACACACGGGTGATGTCATGCGGATGATCGTCCTCAGCTCTCATTATCGAAGTCCACTCACCTTCAATGATGAAGTCATTGAAGCCAATCAGCGTGCCCTTGACCGTTTGTTATCTGCCACCCGCCCTGCTTTACCAGGGGCAACCGGTGTCTCATCTGATATTCTGGCTAAACTGGACGAACAGGTTGAGATCACACAGAAAGGCTTCAACGATTCGATGAATGAAGATTTCAACACAGCCGGCGCGTTGGGATACATCTTTGACCTGGTACGAGTGATCAACCAGGCACGGGCTGATAACGCAACCGATGAGGAGTTATCACCAGCACAAAACCTGCTCAATGAGTTTACAACAGTGTTTGGTCTCACACTCAAGGAGCTTGAAGATAAAGCAACCAGCGCAGATGCCTTTATTGAACTCCTGCTGACCTTGCGCCAGGAACTGCGTCAACAGAAACAATTCGATCTGGCAGACCGGGTGCGGGAAGAACTATCAAACCTGGGGGTGATCATCGAAGACACGCCGCAAAGCTCAACCTGGCGTTGGGAGTAAGCTTTGAGAGAATGGATCACCGGACGCAACCCGATCTATGAGGTCCTCAGAGCCAAACGCCGCCAGGTTTTTCGCCTGTGGGTGGCTCAAAACACCCAGATACAGGGCCGTCTGGCGGATATTATCGAACTCGCCCGTGGGCAAAACATTCCCATCGAATCGGTCAAACGATCCGGCCTCGACAGTTTAGATCCCCATCACCAGGGAGCAGCCCTTAATACCAGCGGCTACCCTTATTCGGATTTGGAAAGCATCATCCAGCGAGCAGATACCCGCCGTGAACCGGTATTTGTCTTACTCCTTGATCAGATCCAGGATCCACAAAACCTGGGAACCCTGCTGAGAAGTGCCGAAGCATTCGGCGTGCATGGGGTGGTTCTGCCACTCGCCCGAGCAGCAGCCGTCACACCAGCCGTAGTCAACGCCTCCTCTGGGGCGACAGAGATGCTTCACATCGCACAGCATAACCTGGCACAAGCGATGGACCGCCTCAAGGAAGCTGGTGGGTGGATGATCGGTCTCGAAGATAGCCCGGATGCAAAGACCCCGAATGAGATAAGCCTCAAAGGAGGAGTTGGTATCGTTGTTGGGAATGAAGCCCAGGGCTTACGGAAACTGGTCAGGGATAAATGTGATTTGCTGATGCGCCTACCCATGCAGGGCAGCATTGATTCCCTGAATGCTGCCGTCGCTGGCTCAATTGCCTTGTTCCTAACGTACCAAGCATGTTCATAACGATTTCATTAAAAACGCCGTATGATTGCTTCAAAAAGACGTAAAACAAACATATCTTCCAAATAATTTAACAATTTCAGCAAATGGATTGGTAAGATCACATCCTTGCTGATTGGTCTCGAATTTCCAGTTCAATTTTTAACATTAATCCTTACATTTTTTATGTAATTTATACAATTACAATGATATAATGACATCAATCAATTAATTTAGTTATTGGAGGATTACACATGAAAATCAGCAAGAAACTTAACGATGCCATCAATTCGCAAATTGGTGAGGAACTGTTTGCGTCTAATGGTTATGCCAATATGGCAGCCTTTTTTGATACCTTGGGTTTATCCCGGTTGTCTGCTATGTATTTTGCCCAGTCAGAAGAAGAACGCCAGCATGCAATGAAATTCATCCATTTCCTGATGGAAGTGGAAGGTGAAGTGGCTATCCCAGCGATCGAAGGCACACCAAGCACTTTCGAGAGCGTCAAAGCAGCATTAGAGTCTGCGATGACCTGGGAGAAAGATGTCACCGCCCGGATCAACAACCTGATGGACATGGCCATTGATGAAAAAGATTACGCCACCCAGGATTTCTTACGCTGGTTCGTGACCGAGCAGGTAGAAGAAGAAGCCAATGTCTCTCACTTGCTCACGCTGGTTGAGGCTTTGGGCGATCGCCCAATCATCAGCCTTGAAAACCTATTACCGCAAAAATAAAAACCAAGCTCAAATGACACATCAAAAAGACGGCCATGAGCCGTCTTTTTGTAATAATTGGTTTGAAAGTTATTAAAATTAATGTTTACTTTGCGCGGATGACTGTTTCACCACCCATTAATGGCTTAAGCACATCCGGTATGACAACAGAACCATCTGCCTGCTGGTAATTCTCCAGCACCGCAATCAGTGTGCGCGGCATGCCCAATCCCGAACCATTCAGCGTATGCACGTATTGTGTGCTTTTACCCTCTGCAGGTCGGTAACGAATCCCCGCCCGACGTGCCTGGAATTCGCCCACATTTGAAATTGACGAGATTTCCAGCCATTCACCACAACCCGGCGCCCAGACCTCAATATCATAGGTTTTGTGGGAGCCAAAACCCAAATCGCCAGTCGATTGCAGCAGCACCCGGTACGGCAAACCCAGTTGAGCAACGGTCTCTTCAGCATCCTTTAGCATTCGCTCGTGTTCTTCAGGCGACTCTTCAGGTTTACAATACGTGTACATTTCCACTTTATCAAATTGGTGACCTCGCTTAATACCGCGCACATCCCGACCTGCACTCATCTTTTCACGTCGAAAACAGGCTGTATAGGCTGTATATCGCAAAGGGAGTTGTTCATCCTCTAATATTTCTTCCATATGAAGGCCGGTCAAAGGCACTTCTGCAGTGGGTACCATCCACAAATCCTCTTCATGGTCGCGATATAGGTTGTCTTTGAACTTTGGTAATTGTCCAGCACCATATAAGACCTGACCCCTAACCATAAAGGGCGGGTATTTCTCAAGATAACCCTGACGGATATGCAAGTCCACCATCCAGAATACCAGCGCCCGCTGTAAACGAGCACCCAGGCCGCTTAAAACATAAAATCGTGATCCAGCCAGTTTCACCCCCCGCTCAAAGTCAATAATACTCAGGTCAGGCCCTAGTTCCCAATGAGGTTTTGGTTCAAAATCAAATTCTGGCAGTGATCCGACCGTGCGCAAAACAATGTTATCGCTGTCATCGACACCGACCGGGACTTCCGGATCCGGAATGTTGGGTATTTCAGAGACCAACTGATGGAGGTTGTCTTCTACACGTTTAAGGTCAAGATCAATACCTGCAATGCGATCCCCCAGCTCGCGCATGGCGTCAATCTTTAGCTGCCTCTGCTCTTCACTTTTCATTCTTCCAATTTCTTTAGATACAGCATTCCGTTCAGCGCGCATTTCCTCAACGTCCTGGATAAGTAAACGGCGTTGTTCGTCAAGACCAAGGACCTGATCTACCACAGAAGGGTCCATGTGACGTTTGACCAGGGCGTCTCGTACAAGGTTCGCTTCGTCACGAATTAATCGCATATCAAGCATTTTGATGAATCCTCCAATTCATTGGGTTTGGATTGATTGTACCTTAATCTAAACTCTCGTTTTGCTAATCATGCTTAATGTCATTTGTTAAATAGGACGCATTCCTTAATAGATCAAGTTGCTTGATTTGCTTGTTTTGTTCAAACAACTTGGAGTGACAGGTAAGTTTGCGTTATAATGTGTGGGTGATTTTTTAAGTCTGTGACCTTTTATCAACAAAAAGATAACCAGATCCTTACTAAGTCACTACAATATCGAAAATCAACCTGGTTACAAACTTTTCTTGTTCACCAATCTAACCTTAAGCAGAAGATTCCACACTGCTGGGTTGATGAAAATGATTAATGAAAATAAAGAAAGTGTTGAAATGTATTATTAATCGATCAATAATACAGAAGCAATCAAGCATATGAGAAATTCATCCAAAGCAATACCACTCACCGGGTTTTTCCTGTTAACGGTCATGACCATGCTCTTACTTATTTCTGCCACTCAGGAGGCGTGGATAGCCCATCCAGCAGCAGGAATCTTTGCCACAATTGTCACAATCGGCACGATTATCGCCTTATATTTTGAAATCAAAGATCTTCTTACCCAGACAATCAAGCCAGTCAAATTTTCAATCAAGGTTTATGAATTCTTAGCTGTCGTCATTGGTGGTTTGACCACATTCTATTTATCCATTGATATTGGTTTAGGCGCGGTTATTGCCGCTGCTGTGATCGGTATCCTGGCTGCCATGATCGCACCCAAGTATAGTGTCCCTGCTTATTGTGGTGCTTTTGTTGGCATGTCATCAAACGTGCTGTTTTTCAGCTATGCGGAAATGATTCTGGCCAGCTCATTTGCTGGCATTGTTTTCGTGATCACCAGGGATGTTTTTAGCGGATTTGGAGGAAAACTCGGGACAATCGCCTTCATCGGCGCCAGCACTGCGGCTTTCAGTCTCGGCAGGGAGTTTCTGATCACACCGGTTGCCGGTTGGACAACTAATTTCTATTTTTTAGTCGTTGCATTGATTGCTGCACCGCTTACCTTGCACCTTAACTGCAATTTAAAAAATGGCCCCGTTCTGGCATCCGGTGCGGTGGGTTTACTTTCAGGTTTGACCCTGCCGGTGCTCTTCCCCCAACTTGGCGTCACGCTCGCCATTGTGGCAACCTGTGCCAGTTACACTGGCATGTCGAATACCAAACGCTGTCCAAAAATGTGGGGCATGCTGGTTGCAGGTTTATTCACAGGTGTTTTGTTCGCCTTCGCAACACCGCTTTTGGGCGGCGCTGGCGGTAAATTGGGAACCATTGCCTTTGCCTCAATCATAGCAACTGATGGATTTATAGAGTTGTATCGAGTCTCACAAGGACAGGCACCAATTTGTGATATCAATTAACTCTGAGAACAAATTTTAACCAGACATACTTTTCTTTTTTATCTTCAAGAGGACTGAGCAACAATAAAACATCGGGTTTCTTGAAGCCTTTCTAAACCGATATTTAAGCCACAAAATCGCCCTTTTTATGCAAACAAGCTATAATAATGCCATCATGCAGACAAGTGCACGGTATTTAGTCATTTTTCTTCTCATATTAATGTTAACAACCCTGGCAAGCGTTCAACCAGTATCAGCCCAGGCTGGTACGCCGACAGATTTGATCAACACAGTCAATCAATTGCGTAGAGACCAGGGCTTAGCCCCCTACGTTGTCGACAGTTTCTTGATGAGTTTTGCCCAAAGCCACAGCGATTATATGGCTTCTCTGGGCAGGTGGACTCATACTAGGGCAGATGGATCCACATCCATTCAATATGGCATTAAAGAGAATGTTGCTGTGGGTAATGATATGTCCGTTCATCAATGTGTTTATGTCATCTGGGCGGATTGGATCCACTGGCAGACGATGACCGGATACACATCTGGAAGAGTAGGTGCTGGGGTGTCCGTGGCTGACGGAAGAGTCTACTACACCTTAAACGTTCTTCCAGATGGCAGTTCAGTTAACCAGCCAGCGCCGGTGATCCATACCAGCGGTATAACAGCACAAAACACCCAACAACAACCCATTGCTGTCTCCCAAATCATCACCAGCACACCTGATCCAGAAGGGGGCATTATTCACATCGTGCAATCCGGTGATACCTTATGGACTATCGCCCAGGCTTACGATGTGCCCATTGACCAAATCTTGCGTAATTCTGGCTTAAGCCAGGGTACAACCGCAGTCTTTGTCGGTCAGGAATTGACTATTCAAGCTGCCTCCGATCCAACACCCACCCTGCCACCAACCGATACTCCAGAACCAGGGACACCCACACCGACCCAACCGCGCCCCACGATGACTCCCGTCCCAACCCGCACACCCGCACCAACTGCCACACCTACCACACCACCCTCAACCCTCCACTTAGCCCTGGGTAATGGAAAAAATGTTGGCCTGGGGTTAATCTTAATTAGTGGGCTTGGTCTTATACTCGTCGTCTATCTTGGTTTTATTAAGAAACACTAATTTCACTCAAATTCTCCTCATAATTCACAAAATTTCTCTTGACAGCCATCAGATTAATATGATAAACTCATCATGTTGAAACAAGCCTTCTGGAAGGCATTATTTCTGGAATTCTACAAGAAAGGATAGCACCCGCATGAACAACGCATTTTTCATCATCCAAATGCTTCGGTTTAAATCCGGCGATACCGTCGGACGTGAACTGCCTGCGCGGAGTGCGCCTGTTGTTAATTAGCCTTACCTAAATCGGTAACTGGGCCACGGGCAAACTCCACACCCCGTGGCTTTTTTGTTTCTAACAGAAGTCCCCCTTCTTAAAAAGCTAAAAAATCACCTCAAGCCACGGGATACCCATCAATGCCGTGGCTTTTTGAACTTTGCGGTATACATGGATGAATTTTTGTAAAATGGAGAAAAATGGTGACAGAAATTATCGAGAGAAGTTTGAACAACAATAAGATAGGAGAAACGATGGAAAACACAATCTTAGCCACAAAATTGCGACCCTTTACCATGGAGGATGCCCAGGAAACCGTCGACTTATTCAACGCTTGCTCCCAGGCCCTGTTTGGTTGGGATAATTGCGATCTGAATGACCTGATGAATGAATGGACATCACCAGGCTTGAAAGTTGAAGAGATGATCCGTGTTGTGGAAGATGAGCACGGAAAAATCATCGGTTACATTGATGTTTGGGATATTTCAAAGCCGCATGTGACCAAATATACCTTTGGCGTCATGCATCCAGATCATTGGGATGACGTGCAATATCACCAGATGCTGACATGGGCAGAAAATCTAGCCCGGAAACGAATTAATCTTGCGCCTCAGGGTTCACGAGTAATCATGTCACAGGGAACATCTAACAAGGATATTCCTCGCAAGAAAGCGTTGGAATCCTATGGCTTTGAGTTGGTCAGGCACTTCGTTCAGATGGAGATCGAACTCAAAGATAAACCCATCGCGCCTGAGTTGCCAGCTGGAATTGCCGTCATGCCCATTGACATCGATACAGAGCTTAAAGACACATTGATTGCCATGGACGACGGCTTTAAGGACCATTGGGGTCACGTAGACCGGCCAATTGAAGAGGCTGTGATCCAGTGGCAGCACTTCCTGGAGCACGATAAGGATTTTGACCCCTCTTTGTGGTTTCTGGCCAAATCCGGTGATCAGATTGCTGGGATCTGCCGTTGCGAGTCCAAAACAGTTGAAGATCCAGATATGGGTTGGGTCAGCCAGCTTTGTGTCCGTAAACCATGGCGCCGCCAGGGGTTGGGAATGGCTTTATTGCTGACCGCCTTTGCCGAGTTCTATCAACGCGGGAAGAAACGTTCAGGTTTGGCGGTTGACGCTGCCAGCCTGACAAACGCCACCCGTCTATATGAAAAAGCCGGCATGCACGTGACCCAACAATTTGATACTTATGAAATGGAGCTGCGTCCTGGAAAAGACCTGGCTACTGCATAGGAAGAAACCTCTCAATTCATTTTTGTCCGGCACCTTTGGAATAATTCTTTTTCAAAGCGCAATGCTCACCGATGCCGATGGACTGTTATCTATAGTGACAACATTTGGTTGATCGAGACTTCACTGCCAGAATTGTGAGAGATAAGGAGAAAGACGATGATAAGATATTAATATCCACGAAAATCACCCCGCAGGGCTGGGTGAAACAGACCTGGTTCAGGTCACACATTCAAGTTGGTTTTTGTTCCCGAAAACAATACAACGTGAGGTTTGTACCAACGTGAATGAAAAACTTTCACCAATCTGTTGGGGGTGCTTATCACCCTGCCCTGTAAGAATATTTATTATGATTAAAAATACAGAATTATGGAGATAACACAATGAAGAAAGAACATATCATCTTAGATTTTTCACCAAAAATCGAAGGCCTTATTTTTAGAAAATTCCTAGGCGAATCTGACTTTCCACTGATGATAAAAATCATCGATGCAGCAGCAATCGCTGACAAACAAGAAAGCGGCGAAACTCTGGAAGATTTGAAGCATGACTATAATCACCTCACAAATTGTGATCCCTATCAAGATATGATCATGGCCGAGGTTCATGGCGAACTGGTCGCCTATGCACGGGTGACATGGTGGCAGGAGGAAGACCCAAATGATCGCCTTTACAGTCATTTTGTCAATGTTATGCCCGATTGGCGCGGTCAAGGTATCGAAAATGCCATCATCCAATGGTGTGAAGCACGTCTAAGGGAAATTGCCAGCACCCATCC
>SLIC01000281.1 GCA_007135845.1 Candidatus Brevefilum sp. | reverse complement strand
TCAACATCCCAGCCGTAAACATCCGCTGTATCAAAGAAGTTGATGCCCAGTTCGAGGGCACGGTCCATAATGGCGTAGCTGTCTTCTTCAGAAGTGTGCCATCCAAAATTCATCGTACCCAGGCAAATATTGCTGACCAAAACCCCATGTTTACCAAGTCTTTTATGTGAAATTGTCATACTAAACTCCTTTCATCTAATCATTGCCGAAATAAATGCCACAGACAAGAAGATTTCTTGTATTGTTCTTTACCAAGATCAACTTCACAATTGATCCTGAGAAGAACTGATAGATTTCTATAACAAAATTATACCCCAAGCAGATTCGCAGCTATTTTGAAAACAAGCAAGCTAGACAGGTGTCGTTGAGAATACCGTTGTGATTTCAAAAATAACTGGGCACGAAACACAAGCAGCAGAAATGAGTTATGGTGAAGACATCACAATATAGTAAACTGGATGATCTCTTTCACAATCAGACCAAACCACAATCGATTGTTTAACTGATCATGTATTAAGTGAGGTTTAAAGTAAAAAAGACCGGTGACGGAGGACGGTTTCTTTGTCCTCTGTCTTCGGTCTGCAGCCTCCGGACTTTATCCCTTCAGCTTTGAGCAATCAGCAATTATCAACCAGTTGCCGATAAAACGCATTTTCTGCCAGCAAATCTTGATGGGCACCCATCCCGACCAATTTGCCCTCTCTCATTAATAAGATCCGGTCGGATTGCTTAAAGGTTGCCTCACGATGCGCGATGATGATGAGCGTTTTACCTTGCATAAATTGGGGCAAGGACTCGAAAATCGAACGCTCAACAATGCTGTCCAACGCAGCGGTGGGCTCATCAAAAATGAAAATATCCGGATTTTTGATCAGTGCCCTGACAATTGAAAGACGCTGTTTTTGTCCCTCTGAGAGGTTGACACCGCGTTCATCGATCTTTGAACCGTATCCCAGGGGCAGACTGGTGATAAAGTCGTGAATCCCGGCCGCCCTGGCTGCACTTTCGATCTCCTCGCGGGTGGCATCGGGGTTACCATATAGCAAGTTCTCAGTAAATGTACCGGAAAGCAGCAGGGTGCTCTGTGATACATACCCAATGCGCCTGCGTAAAGATGGCAGGTTGTAATCGGTAACCGGTACACCATCAAACATGATCTGACCCCCGGTGGGTTTATAAAAGCACAGCATCAGGCTGACCAGCGTCGTTTTACCCACACCGCTGGGACCAACGATGGCAATATGTTCACCGGGTTGGATCTCAAAGGAAAGATGATCGAGGACCATTTGATCATCACCATAGGCAAAAGAGATATCCTCAAAGGTGATCTTTCCCTGGATTTTATTTACAAGTACTCCAGATTCAAGGTTGTCTTCGGGTACGATATCAAACAGGCCCAGGACTCGCTCTAAGGACGCCAGGGCATTCTGCAAAGAGAGATTGGCATTTGAGAGATACAGTGCAGGACCGAATACAAACCCTAGATATGATAAAAAGGCCAACAATGAACCCAGCGTCCATTCGCCGATGATCGCCAAGTAGGCCCCCACAACCAGCACCAAACCTTTAGACACATCCGGCACCAGTTGAAATGCTGTACTTGCCACTGAATTGACGACATTTTGTTCCATCGCGATTTGACGCCCGCCTTCAAAGACATCCCTGGCCCGGGAACTTTCAGCTGCTTCGGTTGAAAAGGCCTTGATTAGGGGAACAGACGAAACCGTTTCTTGCAGACGTTTCATGATGGTTGCATTCTGTTCCATGCTGCCGTGGCTGAGCTTGCGCATATGGACGCCAAAATAACGTGCGACCCACACCAAAATTGGCAGCAGAATGACACTTGCCAAAGCCAGGCGCCACTCGAGGTAAAACAACAGGGCCACCCCACCAATCAGCTCAATTAACTTGGTGAGCAAGTAAACGACCGTACCGGAAAGGAACCAGCGCAAACCCTGCACGTCCGAAACGATGCGGGAGATCAGGTAACCGACCTCTTTTTTATCAAAGAATAACTTAGGCAGCTTGAGGGTATGGGCAACCAATTCGGTTTGTAAATCAAAAAGAACCGATTGCTCAAGATCGGTAAGGTAGTATTCTTGTAAAAAGTTCGCGCCAATGCCCAGCAGGCGAAACCCTGCCAACAGTAGAACGGCCCAGGGCAACAATTGCAGCTGGCGCGCCAAAATGACATCATCAACCAGGAACCGATTGACAAGCGGAACAGCCAAAGCTAACAGGCTGGCGGCAAGGATCAGCAAAGCTCCATTTAAAGCAATACGCCAATGAGGACGGAGGTAGGGCAGCAGGCGTTTGAGGGTTGCTTTTGGCGATTGTGGTTTGGCAGGGACGCTGATCGAATCGGCATCCTGGGTGCGGATGATGCCGTTTTTATAATAGCGATACCATTTGGCCATTGCTGGAAATTATCCGTCAGTTTTGGTGGGTTGTTCTTTAGCCTGCACAGCACCCTGCACGGCAGCCTGGAGAGCGGCCGCCCG
>SLIC01000159.1 GCA_007135845.1 Candidatus Brevefilum sp. | reverse complement strand
TCATCCTCACGGTCATGAATTTGGAAAATGTTGTACCAGCGGTCTGCGTAATAACGTTCGATAAAGCGGTCATTTTTCTGCAAGGTGATACCATGAAAGGGGAAATCCTCCCGGTCGAAGAAGGCTTCAATTAGCACCGAGTTGGGTTCACGGCTGATAACCTGCCCCTGGTAGCGCCAGGTTTCTTGACGTTGTGTGTTCAACTTGATGACGAGGACCTTCTGGTTATCAGTGTTCATGGTGTGTCTCAATTCTGTTAACAAAACGCGCTTCATGAATCCAGGCAGAGAACAGCAGCAGGCTGGTAACAGACCTGTACTTCCGCCCCAATCTCGGCTGGCTCTGGCAGGATGACGTTAAATTCGGGTACGGAGTCATTAATTTGTAAGGTGATGCGGTAATTTTCACCCTGGAAGACCTGGTCGAGCACACGGCCGGTGATGCGGTTCTTTTCATCATTGGGATTTTGATGCGCCTGGGTTGGTCTGAAGAGCAGGGTTGTTTTTTCACCAATGCGTGGATGTGAAGAGTGATCGCGGTCACAGCTGGCTTCGATCATTCCCAGTGATGTTTCTACGACCAGGGGGGATTGGGCAGTCACTGTGCCCTCGATCAGGTTTCCCAGGCCAAAAAATTTTGCCACCCAGACGTTCCGTGGGTGGTGATAGAATTCGTGAGGACGCCCGCTTTGAATGATGATGCCTTGATGGAGCAGCAGGAGGCGATCGGCGATAGCGTAGGCCTCTTCCTGGTCGTGGGTCACATAGATGGCAGGAATCCTGGTATCGTGCAGGATGCGCCGCAATTCCGTGCTGAGCTGTTCACGCAGGGTGCGGTCCAGGGCACCCAGGGGTTCATCGAGCATCAGCAAACGCGGGTTGGGTGCTAATGCCCGGGCGAGGGCGACCCGCTGCTGCTCACCCCCGGAAAGCTCCGTGACTTTGCGTTTGTCAAAATGTGCCATATCGATGGTTTCCAGGGCTTGCTGTACCCGTGTGTTTATTTCTTGCTCCGGCAGATTTTGCATCCTGAGCCCAAAGGCAATGTTTTCAGACACATTGCGATGCGGAAAAAGGGCATAGTCCTGGAACATCAGTCCAAACCTGCGTAGGTGGGCAGGGGTATTTTTTAGCGAGGTTTCATTCCACAGCACATCTCCGGATTCTGTATCTTCAAGACCAGCGATGATCCTCAATAGGGTGCTTTTTCCACTGCCGGAGGGACCGAGAAGGCAGACCGTTTCGTTTTCATGTACCTCGAAGGAGACTCCATTGAGCAGTGGTTGGCCTTCATAGGATTTTTCAATATTTTTGATGGATAGCATTAAACCGAATCCTTCCCTGGTAAACGCAGTCGTTCGATAATAAAGATACCTAAAGCACACACAACCATCAAAATTGTAGACATGGCCAATGCCTGTCCGTAGTTTAATGCACCTGGTTGTGAAATATACCGAAAGATGGCCACCGGCAGGGTGGGGTACTGTGGTCTGACCAAAAAAGTGCTGGCGCCAAATTCTCCCAGGGAGATCGTCAGTGCAAAAATGGTGCTCACCAGCAAAGCAGGCATGAGCAGCGGCAGGTCAATTTCGCGCCAGACCCTGAGGGGAGAGGCCCCTAACACACTGGCGGCATTGCGCAAAGAGGGTGAGATCTTACCCAAGGCTGGAGCCAGGGTGCGCACAATAAAGGGTAGGGCAACCAGGCTGTGGGCGATGGGTATTAAAATAGGAAAGCGAAGGGTGCTGAAGGGAGGGCGGTTGAAAACAATGATGAAACCTAAGCCCAATGTGATGGCAGAAGCGCCCAGGGGGAGCATTAATAAGGGGTCTAAAAACCTGTTGATGATTGTGCGCTGTAAGAGCGCGTAAGCCACAAGTGTTCCCAGGCTGAGGGTGATCAGGATTGTCAGCACAGCAAAAACAAATGAGTTTCGTGCAGCCGTAATGGGTGGGACGAAAAACAGGTCACCGCGACGGTTGACTCCCAGCTCGCGATAGAACTGCAGGGTCAGGCCGCGCTGAACTTCACCGCGTTCTCCACGCGTTGGCTCCAGTTTTACAAAGGAGCGCAGTGCCAGGGATGCCAGCGGCGCGACCAACAGGCTGACCAGGGTGATGATCAGTATGATGATCACAATTCGCTCGATGCCTTTACGGGGTTTACGAATGCCAACAACCTGGGCTGGCGGGGAGATGACCATATCTCCCAATCCGGACACCTGGTTGTGTCCCATGGTGATCAGCAGGGTGCACATCATTTGCAGGATTGAGAGGATGCTCGCCAGGGGGAGGTTTAATAAATGAAGGGCCTGGACGTAGATTTCCACCTCCAGGGTCGCGAAACGGGGACCGCCCAGCATAAGCACGACGCCAAAACTGGTGAAGTTAAACAGGAAGACCAGGAATGTGGCAGCCAGGATGGATGGTTTCAATAAAGGCAGGGTCACTTCATGAAAAGTGCGCCAGGGGCTGGCGCCCAGCACCTGGGCAGCATGCCGTAAGCGGATATTTTGCTGTGACCAGGCGCTGCTGACAACGCGAATAATGATCGAGGTGTTATAGAAGATATGGGCTATGAGGATCGCCCCAAAGGTGTTGAGAAATTGGACGGGGGGTGAGGTAAGGTTAAAAAGCGTCATCAACCCCAGGTTGATCCACCCCCGCGGCCCTAACAGGGCATTAAACCCTGCCGCAACGACCACGGTGGGAAGGATAAAAGGCAGTGTTGTCAGGATCTTCAGGGTTCTTTTCCCGGGGAAGGTGAAGCGGGTAAACAGCCAGGCGCCTGGCAGCCCAATGATTAGGGTTAACAATGTTGAGAGGGCTGCCTGGCCGAAGGTAAAGGATAGGGGTCGCCAGACCCGGTTGAGGTTGAGCGGTGCAAGGCTGAGCTCCCCTGCTGGGGAAACCCTGGTCAGAACCAGGTTGAACAAAGCCAGCAGAGGCTGGTAGAAGAAGTAGGCCAGGAATGCGGCCGGCAGCGCCCAGTATAGCAAGGCGCGCAGGGTGGGATTCTTACGGATCCTCATTCGAGACCGCCAGGGTTGAAAGGAACGATTGAGGGCGTTCAATCCAATACGATCTCCATCCAGGCGTTGATCCAGGATTCCCGGTTGGCGTCGATCAATTCAGGCGGCAGGCTGGCAGGTTGATCGGGGATCTGGACATGTTCCACAAATTCTTGCGGCAGTTGAGCATCCGGGTTGACCGGGAAGACAAACATCTGCATTGGGATGTCCTCTTGGAAGGGCACGCTGAGCATGAAGTCGATAAAGGTTTCTGCCAGTTCGGGGTTGGCTGCATTTCTAAGGATGCCAACAAACTCGATTTGACGGAAACAGGTATTGGGACCGATGATCGAACCAGTCGGCGCTTCGTCCAGCTCAGTTTCTGCAAAGATGACTTCGGCAGCTGGGCTTGATCCATAGGAGACCACCAAGGGTTGGGGACCCTGTCCGGTTGAACCGCTGAAGTTTGTGTAGTATGCGGTTTCCCAGTTGCTGACCACAACCACGTCGTTTTCAACCAGGGCTCGCCAATAGTCCAGGTAGCCATCTTCTCCGAAGTGGGCAATGGTTGCCATCAGGAAAGCCAATCCCGGGGAGGATGTGGCCGGGTTTTGCACAACCAAAAGCCCGGCGTATTGGGGTTCGGTTAAGGCCTCGAGCGAGGTGGGAATGGGCAGGTTGTGGGCTTCGAAGTAAGCTTTATCGTAATTGATGCACACATCACCATAATCTACGGGGAGGGCATAATTTCCGGGGTCGATCTTGAATTCATCGGGTATTTCAGCGAGCATGGGAGAATTGTAGGAGACAAAGATTTCCTCCGCAAGGGCTCGGGTTAGGAAAGTATTATCCACTCCGAAGAACACATCGGCCAGGGGATTCTCCCTGGTAAGGATGGCCTGGTTGAGGGCTGTCCCCGTATCGCCGCTGCGGACAAAGGTGATGCTCACATCGTGTTCTGCTTCAAATTGGGCAACGACACTCTCGCTGATGGCAAAGGAATCATGGGTCATGACGGTTAGCGAGCGCTCTTCGACCGGGCTGACAGCCGGCGCACAGGCAGCGATCAAAATCGCAATCAGAAGTAAGGATATTGAACCAATTTTAAGTTTCATGTATTTAACCAAACCTTTCTGTAATTTTAGTTGTTTCACGAATACATAACAATAACCCATTTTTTAAATGGACAGTCGCTGTGGAGGAGGACATCTCGTTGCTGATACCCCGGGTTTTTTCGGGGTAGAGGGTTTCATCACTTAAGGTATATTTCAGTCCCTCTGTGTAAATGCCCTCTGCAAGCCCGTGGATGGGTAATAGGGAGACCCGTTGGCCAATTTCACCCTGTATCACACCTGATTCCCGGATGAGGAACACTTCCGTTTGGCCATCGAAAAGTCGGATATTGAAATTTACCAGGTCCGGAAGGGTGAGGAGGAAAATATTAGCCAGGGTTTGGTCCAATCGATTTCCCAATGCGGCCACGACCCAGATCGTTTCTGGTTCCAGTTCACAGGCTGCCTGAAGGGCAAGTTCCAGATCAGTTTCATCCTTGTCTGCAGGAAAAGTTTTTGTTTCCACACCCTGGGCGTGGTAAGCCTGGATTTTTTCTGGATCTGCGGAATCGAGATCACCAATGATCAGGTTTGGGCTTAATCCCAGGTTTTCAATGTGTCTCAAACCACCATCTACAGCGATCAACACATCATTGTTCGTGAGCTGAGCCTGCACATGGTCAGGTGCAGGTAATTCACCGTTGACGAACAGGACAACTCTTGCTGTTGATTTATTCATATAAAAACACCCTTCCTGTACCGGGGAGGGTGTTAGTGTGCGCAATTTCTTCCCTCCGCCGGCATTATCCGGATCAGGTTTTGCGGGTCGAGGACTGGTGTCCTCCTCTCAGCCTGTTTGACCAGGCTCCCCGTTCAACTGTCTTTATCTATTTATTAAACGGTATGCTACCACAAAAGGTAGCTGTAAGTCAATTCACTTAGCACGAAGTTTGTCACAAAAGAGGATGGTTTTTTGTACTAAGGATGAAATTATTTGCCGGTCAGGAACTCATTAACCTCGGCTTCTGCCTTAGCACGGGAAAGTTCATATTTTTCCTGGATAACACCAACCAATTGGTCGAATTGTCCGTCGACTTTGTCCAGGTCATCCTCGGTCAGTTCACCCCATTGTTCTTTGACTTTACCACGCAGTTGTTTCCATTTTGCGTCAAACATTTTTGAAAAATCCATTTGAACTCCTTTTTTGTTTGATATTTAAGTTAATTATACTTTTTTCTACTGCTTCCATTGTAGAACAGGTGTGGACTTTGATAGAAGGGTTTTGGTTGGGAGTGTGTTAGCAGTTGGTTTGATCGGGTAGAAGTAAGGGTGATAGTTGAGAAGAATTAGGAACTAGGTGATTAGGTATAAGGCGACTAGGAATTAGGCGATTAGGAATTAGGAACTAGGAGATTAGGAATTAGGGACTAGGGGCTTAGGAACCAGGATTTTGCAAGTGGTGTGCTGGGGTGGCTTCTCCTGGCCATTTTCTGAATTCATTATCGAAAACACTAATTTTTTCGGTAAACATAATTCAGGACGGGTCACCTACTACCTAATACCTACTACCTAATACCTGTTATCCTAATACCTACTACCCAATACCTATTACCTTGTAACAAGTTACCAACGGCGTCTCTGCCTGGCCTGGCGGGGTTTCATGAATATCAAGGCGCAGATAACTCCGAATACAAAGCCGCCGATATGTGCCCAAAAGGCGGTACCACCGATGTCGGGGCCACCCAGGGCGAGCACACCTTGAAAAAGCTGTAAAATGAACCAGACCAACAGAACAACTGCGGCTGGTATCATCCTGAGAAGAAGAAAAAAACCTATTGGGATGAAGGTCAGGATGCGGCTTTGGGGATAGAGCACCAGGTAGGCGCCCAGTACCGCGGCAATGGCACCACTGGCGCCAACGGTGGGGATTGATGATCCCGGGTTGGTGAAGACATGTGCCAACGTAGCCCCGATACCGCCTACCAGGTAAAAGAACAGGTAGGGTAAATGGCCTAACACATCCTCTACGTTGTCACCGAAGATCCATAAGTAGAGCATGTTTCCACCCAGATGAAGGATGCCAGCGTGCAAGAACATGGCTGTGAACATATTGCGGATATTGATCAAGTTCGTAGGTGCTGAGAGGAAATTTGAGGGGATAAAGGCATATTGATTAACTAAATTGGTGATATCTTCAGGCGCCAAAAACCACGAATAGACAAAAACCATGATATTAAGGAGGATGATGAGGGTGTTGATTAGGGGGAAACGATGGGATTTTATTTCGTCTCGGAGGGGTATCATCGCGATTTCTTTCCAATGCTGATTGTATTGACGAGCCAATTTTCTGAATATTTAATGTGCTTAATTTTACTTTACCCGTTTACAGTGAGAAATGAAATTGTCACAGAAGTAAACAGGTTATGATGTGATCATCGCCAGGAGGTCTTGTGAGTGGTTTTGATAATAATTTGACCATCCGTTGATTGAATCTATCTCTGATTAAGGTCTTTACAAAAAACATAAATGGATGATAATATAAACATTGAAGGGTTGTGGTGGGTAACGCCGTTATTGATGCAACCGAAAAGCGCGTTTTGCTTGACTAATATTCACCCATTTGCTATAATGATAACTTGCGCTTTGCGCGATGTTATCTATTTAAATGGAAATATTTTCTGAAAAATCCCGGCGATACGAACCCCAGGAGAACTAAATGGCAGAATTGATGCCCACAAAATCATACCGACGAATTCCCGTAGGTTTAGACCTACCCAAATTAATTCAAGTACAGCTAGATTCCTTCGACCGACTAAAGCGAGAAGGATTTTATGGTTTATTTGGCGAAATTTCACCGATCGAGTCCTATAACAAAGGCATGCAGCTGTATTTCCCCAGCTATGACGATGTTACGAAGGAATGGGAACTTAAGTTTTGGTATGAAGACCCGAAAAACACGATTGAGGAATGTCTTGAACGGGATTTGACATACGCCTCCCCTTTGTACGTCTCAGTCCTTCTTAAAGGAAAGGAAGTGCCGGAACCGATCAAACAAGACCTGTTCCTGGGCGACTTCCCTGAGATGACGCCCAAAGGCACCTTTATCATCAATGGGACCGAGCGTGTGGTTGTCAACCAGTTGATCCGCTCGCCAGGGGTCTATTTTGAAAGTGAGATTGATCGGGCAACCGGACGGACTCTCTCTACTGCTAAGATGATCCCTGATCGAGGCGCGTGGATGGAATTTGAGACCCGAAAGAACGATTACATCATTATCAAATTCAACCGCAAGCGGACAACCCCGATTACAGTGTTTTTACGCGCCTTAGCCGAGGTTGATGACCTGACAGACGATGAGAACAGCCCTATAAAAACCGGATCAGATGAGGAGTTGATGGAGCTTTTCAAGGATGTGGATAACAATCCTGACCGGATGTTTATTGCTTCCTCGATCAATCAAGAACCCGCCTGGGATTTAGAAGACGGTAAAACCGTGGCTCAAGCCGCGTTGATTGAATTCTTCAAACGCTTACGGCCTGGCGATCCACCTACGCTAGAAAACGCCAAGGCATTTTTAGAAGAGCAGTTGTTCGACTTCCGCCGTTATGACCTCGAACGGGTTGGGCGTTATAAGTTGAACCAGAAGCTGGACCAGGACATCTCGATTAACCATCGTACGATCACCAAGTCGGATATTGTGCAGATTGTGCGCCGGATGATCCAGATCAACAACGGTGTTGAACGCAGTGATGATATCGACCACCTCGGCAATCGGCGGGTTAAGACGGTGGGAGAGTTGATTCAAAACAAGCTGCGGGTTGGGCTGCGCCGTATGGAACGCGTGATCCGTGAACGTATGTCCATCCGTGACCAGGACCAGGTATCTCCAACCAGCCTGGTGAACATTCGGCCGGTTGTCGCTTCACTGCGTGAATTTTTTGGCTCGAGCCAGCTCTCGCAGTTCATGGAAGAGACAAACCCCTTGGCAGAATTACGTCATAAGCGAACCCTGTCTGCGCTGGGGCCGGGAGGTCTGCGGCGAGAACGGGCCGGTTTTGATGTGCGAGACGTTCACCATACCCACTATGGGCGGATCTGCCCGATTGAGACCCCAGAAGGTCCAAACATTGGTTTGATTGGCCGTATGGCGACCTATTCGACGGTCAATGAGTATGGTTTTATCGAGACACCTTACCGCAAGGTGGTAAAGACAATGAAACCCAAAGACGATCTTGTAGGTCGTCAGCTGCGTGAAGATATTAACGATCCCAAGACGGATGAGGTGATTGCCGTCAGCGGTGAGCGTATTACTGAAGCGTTGGCAAAGAAACTGTCCAAGCTGGACCGGGACATAATCCTGGTGACACCCTTTGTCTCGGACTATTATGAGTACCTCTCGGCAGACGCTGAGGATAAGTTCGTGATTGCCCAGGCAAATGCACCACTCAATGTACATATGGAATTTGAGCGGCGGGTATCTTGCCGGTACCACTCTGGTTTCCGATACGTATCCTCCGATCAAATTGACTATATGGATGTGGCTCCTCAGCAGATTGTTGGTGTAAGTGCTGCACTGATCCCCTTCCTTGAGCATGATGATGCCAACCGGGCTTTGATGGGATCAAACATGCAAGCCCAGGCTGTACCGCTGGTCCGGCCTGAAATCCCGATCATCTCCACAGGTATGGAGGCATACTCCGCAATCGACTCCGGTCAGCTTGTTGTAGCTGAGGAGGATGGTGAGGTCATCTCTGTCACCGGTCGGTCAATCCAGGTTCGCGAGACGGATGGCAACGTCCGCACCTATACCCTGCAAAAATACCGACGGTCAAACCAATCCACTTGTATTGACCAGCGTCCCGCAGTGATCAAAGGACAACGGGTCCATAAAGGTCAGATAATTGGCGATTCTTCTTCCTCTGTAGATGGCAAGCTTGCACTGGGACAAAATGTGCTGGTGGCCTTTGTCTCTTGGGAGGGTGGCAACTTTGAGGACGCGATTTTGATCTCAGAAGAGCTGGTGCAGGAAGATCGTTACACCTCAGTCCATATTGAGAAGCATGAGGTCGAAGCTCGTGATACCAAGCTTGGCCCAGAGGAAATCACCCGAGATATTCCCAATGTCGGTGAAGAGGCCATCCGCAATCTGGATGAATTTGGCATCATCCGCATTGGCGCAGAAGTTGGGCCGAATGAAATCCTGGTGGGCAAGATCACGCCCAAAGGTGAAAAAGAGCTGACGCCCGAGGAACGCTTGCTGCGGGCAATCTTTGGCGAGAAGTCACGCGATGTCAAGGATACCTCCCTGCGGATGCCGCATGGCGAGCATGGCATCGTGGTGGATGTGAGGGTTTTCACCCGGGAAGAGAATTCCGACCTTAAAGCTGGCGTGGATACCATGGTCAGGGTTTCTGTTGCCCAGCGTCGCAAAGTCACCGAAGGTGATAAAATGGCTGGCCGGCATGGTAACAAAGGCGTAATCTCACTGGTTGTGCCGATTGAAGATATGCCTTATATCGATAACGGCAGACCGATTGATTTGATCCTGAATCCTTTGAGCGTTCCTGGCCGCATGAACCTGGGTCAATTGATGGAAGTCCATCTTGGCTGGGCTGCTGAACGGCTTGGTTTTAGAGCGGTAACACCCGTGTTTGATGGTGCCTCTGAACATGAAATTGAAGCCGAACTTGCCCGCGCCTGGATGATTGACCGTGCTTGGGATATCACCGGAGAAAAAGCGTGGGCGTGGCTGAGCGAACAGGAATATGACCCCGAAATGATCCAGGATGACGATGAAGTCCGCCTGCTTTACCTGGAAGAATGGTTGGGTGAACGGGATTACGATGTTTACGAGCTTTCAGCTAACCAGAATTATGCCCGCCGTTCAACACTCCGTGAATGGCTGCGTGATGAGGGCTATGACCCTGATGGCATTACAGCGTTTGAAAACGAAAAAATTGGTATTCATGAACGTCATGACCAGGACACCCGGGCGATTGAAGTCTGCCTTAGACTGTGGATTCAGTCTCATGGGCAAAAAGCAAATGAAACCCTCGCAGGCAATGAGCTCTATGCTAAGGCACGCGAAGTGATGAAGGCCGTCGATAAGCCGATGCC
>SLIC01000248.1 GCA_007135845.1 Candidatus Brevefilum sp. | reverse complement strand
CATTTTCACACCATATTTCATGAGCCCTTGATTCCTGGGATGGTGTTGGCGCATTGGTTTGGATCACCGGACGTAATCCGGAAAAAGTTGAGATGATATCCTCTTCGCTGACAGGATGATCTGGGAAGGTGTATCGCGCTGCTTCGATCAAGTAAGCAACCTCATCTGGTGTGATTCTGGTCTCATCATCGTGGTTCTTTTGCGGGATTGTATTGATATCATGATCCAGATCAGTCGTGCCAATGATGATCCGGTTTTCCCAAGGGATTGCGAATAAAGCCCGATTGTCCCTGGGATGGAGCATGGTAACTGCCGCATTAAGGGGAATGGTGTCTTGTGAAAAGACCAGATGGCTGCCGCGCAACCGGCGCAATTTCGGCTTTCCTTGGATGTGTTCTCTGAGGAAATCAGACCAGGGCCCAGTGGCATTGATCACAACCTTTCCTTGCAGCTCAATTGTAGATGGTGACATTCTGCCGGTTTTATCCTGTACGATGACGCCTTCGACATCACCAGATTTTGCTTTGCACAGTTCGATCACATGGGAATAATTAATCGCTGAACCGCCAAAACGAATGCCGTCCATAACGACACGTAACACAAGTTGTGAATCATCGACAAGCGCATCATAGTACTTGATGCCACCGGTTAAATTCTCCATGGATAAAGCTGGGAGGGCTTTTTGCGTTTGTGTTTTATTTAAACTGCGATGCTGCCACTTTGGTGCCATTAAGTCATAAACAATCACCCCCACCTTCATCATTTTAATTTCATGCTGGTTATCCTCATAACCAGGGAAGATGAAGGGCAGGGGGTCAACCAATCCGCCAGACTCTCTGAGCAACCGTTCCCGTTCTTTAACCGACTCCCTCACGACATCAAATTGCCGGTTTTTTAAATAACGAATCCCACCGTGTACAAGTTTTGAGGAACGGCTGGAAGTCCCAAATGCGAAGTCATTGGCTTCAAGCAAAACAACCTTGAGACCCTTTTTAGCAGCCATATTGAAGATCCCTGCGCCAGTAATCCCCCCGCCAATCACAATGATATCCCACGGCTGATCCAGATCTCGCCAGGTACTTTCACGCCAAACTTGGTTTAGCATTTCTACTCCAAATCCAACTAATCGTAATCAATCAGCTTTCCATTATTCATTATCTGGTCAGGATCAACGGTTTTAATCGCATTTTTGATGATTTGTATGCCTAACGGGTCTTTTTCTAAATGCAGGTAGGGTTTATGATCCAGTCCAACACCGTGCTGGTGGCTAATTGTGCCACCCATGGCAGTGATAACATTGCTAGCTGCTGATTTCATTTTCTGCCAGCGAGCCAGGGTATGCTCAGGATCCTGGGCTCTACGATAGAGGTATGTGACATACATTGAAGCACCGTTGGTATAAACATGGGAGATATGACTGAAGACCAGCACAATCTCGTTTTCATCTTCGAGGGCATGGCTGATGGCATCGACGATGGCTTTGCGCCCTTCCAGGATTTTTTCCCAGGGCAAAGATGTTTCCAGGGTGTCAAGGGCATAGCCAAGGTCCCAGAGGGTATTCCGTAAGTAGGGGGTTAGGAAACGTTTTTCCATCCAGGCCTCACCCAAATAGAATTTGACCATCATGCCCTGATTGGATCGGACGATATGGGCAAGCTGTCGATCTGCAAGCCGATTTTCTGCTTTGGTTCCGGTCAACCCATACAGCAGCATGCAGCGGTCTTCACCTTGTCCGAATATGTTGAGGCCTTTTTTTGCAAGGTTGACCAGCTTTTCTTCCCCAGACAACTGGAATGTGGTCTCTGTTTCCATGGAGTCGCTCAAACGTACCATCGAAACGGCTAGCTCACTTTGTGCGATTTCCCGCACGGCTTTCACACCAATTTCAAAATTAGGAAAGAAAGCGGCGTAGAAATGTTCTTGTTCAGGTAACCGGCGAATACGCATGGTGGCCTGGGTGAGGATGCCCAACCGGGCTTCAGAGCCGAGGACAAGGTGACGAAGGTCAGGTCCGGCGGCGCTCTTTGGAAAGTGAGGGAGGTCCATTGGCCCCATGGGTGTTTCCAGGTGTCCCTTCACAAAGAGGGGTTCAATGCGGCCATAATGGTAGGATTGCTGCCCAACGGAGCGGGTCACGATCCATCCGCCCAGGGATGAATACTCCCAGGATTGTGGGAAGTGTCCCAGGATATACCCATGTTTTTTCAGTGCTGCTTCAAGGTCAGGTCCTCTTACACCTGCCCCAAATGTCGCTTCAAGGTTCTCTTGATTAAGTGCCATGAGCTGGTTCATTTTCGCCAGGTCCACACTGATTGTGGGTTTTCCATCATTAAGGGGGGTCAGGTGTCCAACGACGCTGGATCCGCCGCCGTAAGGGATCAAGTTAACCTGTTCTTTAATGGCAAACTGGATTAGATCCCTAACTTCAGCTTCGGTTTTCGGGTAGGCTACGCCATCAGGAAAGGTGTTGACCAGGCCGTTGTACATATCAACCCAGTCATTGAGCGATTGCCCACGGGCATGACGTAAACGTTCTTCAGGGTCTACACTGATGTG
>SLIC01000250.1 GCA_007135845.1 Candidatus Brevefilum sp. | reverse complement strand
TAAAAAGCAGCTTAATTATATTTAGGTTGTCCTGCGGAAAAATTGATTTTTTTATTTTTTTTTTCAATTAAACACATTATAGCACATTTTTAGATAAAGCAAGTTTGTTGGCTTATTTAAAGTAAGGAGGATCGATGAATAAAATGCCGGAGCAGTGCCCGCTCTGCAAATCGGATATCCTGGTCACACGGTTCTTTTGTCCCCGCTGCGATACTGCTGTTGAGGGTCATTTCCAACCATATGCCGGTCCTTTTGCTGACCTGACCGATGAGCAGATCAAGTTCATTTTGACCTTTGTTCGCTGTGAGGGACGGTTCAACAGGATGGAAGAGGAGCTTAACCTCTCCTATCCAACATTGCGTAACCGCCTGTATGATGTTATCCGTGCTCTAGGATACGAGCCGGGTAAGGATGAGGAACCCACCCTATCACCAGAGGATCGCCGCCGCATATTGGACGACCTCGAGAAGGGGAAAATCACCCCGCTTCAGGCGCAGCAACTCCTCCAAGGCTTGGAAGTAGAATCAAAGAAAGGGTAATGACAATGGTTTCAACAGAAGAGAGAATGCGAATTTTAATGATGATCCAGGAGGGAAAGATATCAGCGTCTGAAGGTGCCCGCTTGATTGAGGCACTCGATGATCTCAGCGAGCCAACCCCACCGCCCACACAACCTTCCCGCAGTTCAGAGACCGGGAAAAAACCCCGTTACCTGCGGGTTTTGATCACCGATACCGATTCCGGTAAAACCCGGGTCAATGTGCGCCTGCCTGTTTCCTTGATCAACTCAGGGATGCGCATGGGCGCTCGCTTTGCACCCGATATTGAAGGTCTTGATTTAGAAGATCTGAACGCATGGATGAATTCGGGTGAGGTTGGTCAGATCGTCGATATTTTCGATGAAGAAGACGGCGAACACGTCGAAGTCTTTTTGGAATAATCCAGCAGCACTTCGTTTCGCCACACTTCTTTGTGTAAACTCACTTCTCTGTGAGCCCGCCTCTCGTGGGTCTGCATCTACGCTCTGTACCCGTGGTTTGGGTTCTAGCCACCCATACTGCCCATGTTCATACGGTCACAACCTGCTGATTTCTTATTGCTGGTACACATCAGCGACCCGCAATGGCGACCCGCAACGGCGACCCGCAATGGCGACCCGTATTGGATGCCCCACCTGACATCTCTAATTTAACAATTAAAACAATTATTCGAATGAAAATACCATCAAAGGGTTTATCATGAGCGATCTTTCTACATCTTCCAGTTCACCCAAATGGCAGGTCAGATTTTTTACCATCTGGTTCGGGCAATCCTTTTCGATGCTCGGCAGCCACCTGGTTGGGTTCGCGTTTGTCTGGCATTTAACTGCCACTACCGGCTCGGCTACCATCCTGGCATTGGGAACGCTGATGCAGATGCTGCCCCAGGTGCTGATTGCACCGATTGCCGGGGCACTGGTTGACCGCTGGAACCGGAAATGGGTGATGGCAGTGTTCGACAGCATCACTGCGCTGTTTACATTCGTGGTTGCCATTCTTTTCATGCTCGATTCTGCGCAAGTTTGGCATATTTACATGGTTATGTTTGTCCGTTCGGCTTGTGGTCAATTCCAATGGGCAGCCATGACGGCATCGACGACTTTGATGGTGCCCAGAAAGCACCTGTCGAGAATTGCTGGTGCGAATCAAACCTTGCAAGGCCTGATGAACATCCTTGGTCCTGCCCTGGGGGCCTTATTAATTGCTGTTTTACCCATGCAGGGTGTCCTGCTCATTGATGTCTCTACCGCATTTCTTGCTGTTATTCCACTATTAATATTCACAATTCCTCAACCTGTGCGCAACGGCACGAAAATAGCTTCTGCTGTTGTTCAAAAGTCTTCTGTCTGGGGTGACTTGAAAGAGGGGTTCCGATATGTGATCGGCTGGCCAAGCCTGATGGCGATTATCATTGTTGCCATGCTGATCAATTTTCTGGTCACACCCGCTTTTTCACTGCTGCCCCTGGTGATCACCGAACACTTTGGTATGGGGGCTTACGAGTTGGGCTTCATCAATTCTGCCTTTGGCGCGGGGGTGATCATTGGTGGGCTGGTGCTGAGCGCCTGGGGCGGTTTTAAAAACCGCATCCTGACCTCGCTGGTGGCACTGACGATCTCGGGCGTCGCGATGCTGTTGGTTGGTTTTGCCCCATCCCACCTCTATCTGCTGGCTGTGGCCGGCATGGCCATGTTCGGCTTTCTCAACCCGATGATCAACGGCCCGGTGATGGCCGTTATGCAAGGCAATGTTGAGCCTGACCTGCAGGGCCGGGTGTTGACACTGCTCAACGCCGGCGCAGGGCTGGTTAGCCCGATTGGTTTATTGATCGCAGGTCCCGTGGCAGATGCTACTCATAACCAACTGTGGTTCATCCTTGGTGGTTTCGCGATTATTATCACCGGTTTGGTCACCTTCACCATGCCAAAACTGATGGATATGGGAAAGATCAGTGATGATGAAGGTCCAGCATCGGTAAATCGTTTACCTGAAGACGCTGCTGTCCCAGCAAAGTGATT
>SLIC01000063.1 GCA_007135845.1 Candidatus Brevefilum sp. | reverse complement strand
TGTTTGTGGCACCCACCCAGCCGCCCCCCACCCCCACGCCGACGGCAGCACCAACCAACACACCGCCGCCGCTGTTCCCCACGCCTACACAGATTAGTAATTAGGTGAATGGTTTGGTAGAGGGTAGCTGAAAGCTGATAGCAAGAAACAGAAAAGCATATGATGATTAGGAAATGGACGTATGAAGGCTTTAATCACCAACACCATAATGAGACCATTCCCCATTCACTATTCACAATTCATCATTCACAATTCACCAAATCCCAAAATGAATTTATTTTTACCCGTATCTCATTTGCCATTATTACGTTATAATGGGTGTAGAAGGCCCGAAAAACGTGGCCTTTGCTGATGTAAGGGCCTGGAGCAGGCCATTGAAAACCAAAGTGACTAAGTGTTATCAAAGGAGGTGGTTTTATCGAAAAGGCGCAAACATTACCCCAAACTATTGTCAAAAAATTTCTAGAAGTTTAATTAGGAGAAAAAATAATGCATAAAAAATTTTTATATACCTTTGTCATCCTGGCGATGCTATTTGGCGCCTTTGGGATGATGGGGCCCGGCGGTGTGAGCACTGCCCAAGCTAATTGGGCAAATAATCGTCCCGGAACACCGACTATTCTACCCTTTTTTACTCACCAAGACCTAACGTTTAATTCTGTTGATGGCGCTGGTGACTTTGGCGGCTGTACCGGAGCCCCATCATTTGGCAATTACCAACGCCATTTGTTGATCGAGGAAGCACAAATGAGCGATTATGTGCGTGTGCGAATACAGGCAACAGGCGCTAACATTGAAGAATCTGCATGGGCTGTTAGTATTCGGAGCACTGCTGCTGGTTTTCCTGAGCTTGGTTGTGCCTTAGCACCAGCTGATGGTCTGATTGACCTAGTTGTGCCCGCACCTGCTACCGGCGATGTAGTGGTCACCTTAGCTTCACATGGTATATTTGAGCCAACTGATGAAATATTTTATACCTGGATTCTCACCAGTGAGTTTGAAAATGGTGGCTTGATTGTTGATATGCGCGATGACTGTGGAACCATTGTTGACCGCAAGGTGCAAGCCTCACAAGAAGATTCAGCTGTTTGGGGTGTACATTTTCCAGCTCCCCCGACAAAACAAATGTTTATCGATGTCGATGCTGGCACCTATAACATTGGTGTGCAGGATAAAGGGACCGATCCCTTCGTGGCTTACTACGATGAGGTCGAAGTTGGCTCACCTGGGTACATTGAGCTTACCCCTTGTGAAGACGCCACCAAAGAGGTGACGGTTAATGTAGCTTGTGCGCTCCAAATTGGCGGCGCGGACGTCTTCGTCAATATGACCGAAGGCACTGGATTCCTTTTTGAGTCTTTGAACCCCGGCCAGCTTTCTGATCCTGGTACATATGGCGAATTGACCTTCAGGCTCAACCCTTACCAATATTGGGATGTGGCTGTTGTGCAGGACGGCACCATCATGAATTACTTCTTGATCGCACAAGCCTTCAATGTTCTTGATAGGAATATCACCTTTGATCTTTGCGATCCTGATTTTGGTGTGGATTGGATCCAGCCCAATTATGACGAAGATTGGGATTCGGCTTTACTGAAGCTGACGCCTCCTAGCAACTTTGAGACTGTTATCTTTGATATTTACGGGTCAGAAGTTGAAGATGGATACCGATACGAGAACGTGGTCTTGAAAGTCGATCCCGGCTGCTGCGGCCCAGATGGCATCTTCATCGCTGAAGAGGTTCACCTGGATATCTTCGCTTGCGAACCGGACGAATGCTGCGAAGGCGATCCTTTTGAAATCATCGGACCTGCTACCGCTGTAGCTAATGGTGACCAGAGCAATGATTGCCCCTATTGGTGGTACCACTTTGAACCAGTAATCACCGAGTGGTCCTTTGGCGAGGAAACGGTGTTTGGAAGCGCCGGTAGGCCAATTACTGACACTGGGATCTTTTGGTTTGTTGGTGACGGCCCCTTCGAGATGAATCCTTCGGGCGTAAGTGCCAAAGAGTATGATGTGGCTGCCCAGAACGGTGAAGTGATTCATGAACGCGGCCCCTGGACGGATGCAATTGGCAACATCTTAATCAAAATGCTTGAGGATGGTGTCGATGTTTTCCCGGTGTATACGCTGACCTACGGTGTTACGCAAACAACAACAACCTTAGACGATTCTTCCTGGGATATCACACCATTCACCCACGACAATGATATTGGCCGCTACAAATATACTTGGATGCTGCCCCATGGTTACCTGGGTGATATCAACGGCTTCGAATCTGAATTCATTGAAGTTTGCTGTTTAGATATCGGTGTCTGCCCAACGGAATTAATAGACCAGGAATTTGACGTATGTGAAATACCGTTTGTTTCTGGCGGCGAAGCACTATACGCGATCAGCCCCACCGATGTCCGCATGAACGCTGGCTGGCCGTGGTCCTGGGTGATGGCCATGTACGAATGGGACCTGACCTCCGGCATCAATGCCACCCACTATGACCCAACGGGTACCGTTACCCGTGGTCAGATGGCTGGCTTCATTGCTAACACGATGAAGGCGCTGGGTGTTCCTGAAAAAGCTGGCGTTGCCTTTGATGATGTGCCAGAAGGCGCTCCATTCCAGGCAAGCATCGAGATGCTGCGTGCTTATAATGTTGTCAGTGGTATTGGCAATAACCTCTATGCTCCAGACGCCCCTGTTACCCGTGCCCAGATGGCAATCTTTATTCAGAACGCCTTCCGCACAATCAACTTCGAGACTGGTGCTACCTTCTGGTGGGATGTAAACCAGAACGTTAAATTCCCGCCAACTGTGCCAACCTTTACGGACGTCCCGACAACCTATTGGGCGTACCTCCAAATTGAAGAGATGGTTTATGATGGTCTCACCAGCGGCTGTATGCCTGTAGACGCACAGCCTGGCCTCAGGTACTACTGCCCTGATGAAGCAGTCACTCGTGGACAAATGGCGACCTTTATCACCAATGCCATCGCTGAGCAAGATGTTCTGCAAGCCTTCTGGCCGATCTTCGCACCGGAGAAATAACAACTCATGCTGGAATCAGCAGTTTGTAAGTTGACTGCCTAACAGCAATATTAGACAAAACCCTCACGCTTACCAGCGTGGGGGTTTTTTGTTGTTACGTGATGAGGGTTGATTTGTTCTTACAGGAGACTGCGCACTGAGTGGTCAAGGTGAAATATTTATGTGTGGATTGTTCACCTGCATAAAGCCTGGAACTACTGCAGCGTCAGCAGCTGCGATCCGTCCTATAAGGAGGCGGCGCGCAGGGTACGTGGTGTGATCGCACCAAAAACAGCTGTGGCGCGACGATACCGGCCGAAGGGGGAGAGGTATGGCTCTGCTGCGGAGGAGGGTGATCATACGCCAGTTTACCGGAGGTTATTCTGGTTAAGGACCAAAAAGCTTTAGCATACGAGCTAGAAACTCAAACTTAAAACATTTCCCTTTTCATTGGTCACGCTCTGAGCATGACATAAATTGTAAGCGCAGGGCTGGTTTCTCCAACAATCGTGAGATGGTGCCAGGGTGTAAAGGGCAGTTGTAACGTGGGTGGCTTTAAATTAACACGTCCTTGCAGGAGAGTTCCCACTAACCTACGTGTTCACTGGTGGTTGAAAGGCCTCAAATTCCAAGCCTAACCCACCACCTCAGCCGATTGGGGTTTATGTCTGTAAACCGACGGGAGTCAATCCCCAAGATAGCATATTCTTATGGGGGTGGCGGTGGTACTGGTAGGTTGGTATAGGAAGAGTCACTATTCAACGCTTAGTTGATAAACCACGGTTAATATATAAGTTGATTCTCCAACCAATTTGTGGATTAAGCTGTGTGGGTTTTCCCCTGCTGACAATCCTTTATGGGAGCGCTTGATCATCGCGCCTGCAATCTGTTCAGCGTTAGCCACCCGCCAGGCCAATAAAAGCCCCCCATACTCTGAGGAGTTGTGTTAATTGCGTGGGTAAGGGTTGGCCAGTTATTGTCTAAAGCCCAGGGCCGGTGATCTTGATAGACCGCAGCCATCGTGAACGTGATGCCTTGGTCAGCCGAGCCTGGGTGTTTGTTCATTATTTGTTTTTCAACCCACACTCGGAAAATCTATTGTAAAGAATGTTAAATTATGCTATTATATAGATACTGCTTGCATTCTCGTTATTCTTGTAAATATCAAAATACTCACGGTACACATTTTGTAGGTGCTTGTGTGTCACATAATGTATCTCATACTTATGAACGTTGATAACCTTGTATAACTATATCCAAACTAAAAATGTTTGGTATTTCTATCTTAACAGGAAAGGTAGTGCTATTGGATTAAAGGAAAAAATCAATCAAATGCCAGGTTTCATTCTAGGCCAATGAATACCAGGTCAACAATCTGTACAGCGTATTCACTAGGCGTCTGGGCTAAAAATCCCTCATTATTTAATTAAATATTTCAACAAATTAAAGGAGATTCAATGAATAAGCGAGCGATTTGGCTAAAGATTTTTGCTATTGTTTTGGTCCTAGTCATGATTCTAACGACCTTTAGCATGGCGAAAGCATTTACTGTGATTATTCCTAAGATATTTGAGGATGTCAGTATATTTCATCCTTTCGCGCAGTGGATTGCTTGGCTGAAGGATAATGGAATTACATCGGGATATGCAGATGGAACCTTTCGGCCGGATAATCCCATCTCAAGGGCTGAAATGGCGGTTATGCTGAAGAACACTGCCAGTACGGTGGTGGCTGCAGGTGCGCATGTGACCCATGATGGCTCGAATTTTGTGATCACAGAATGGTTTAACAATCTAAATGGGCAGGAACCTACACATGTATGGTTTTTTGCGCACAGCATCGACTTTGGTTTTGATATGACGAACAAGTTTGTTCAATGCACCGTAAACATGGATGATTCAGTTTCGTCGTTTTGCTCAGCAAAAACAGGGTCTACGAATGTTCTAGCCGTAGTTTATGATGTCGAATCTGCCACTCCCGTACTGGAAACCCATGGGTTTTGGATACTGGTGTATGGAAATGATACCCAACCCTGAACCGATTATTAATTAGAGAAAGCACAGCCAAATAACAACCTTGAAGTTTTTGGCACGATTTCTTGAAACTTGGGTCATGAGAAATTTCTTGTGACAGGATAAAGCCTCAGTATATTACGTAAAGGCTGGTTTAGGATCAAAGTAAAAAAGCGAGTAACTCCTCCAGCAGCACTGCTGCTGGAGGCTGCCCATGAATCATGCGCAGTTATAATTCGGCGTCGATACTCGGTTTGCAAACCCGCAAAAAGTTGGGGTGAGTCAACGAAATTTATGACATTCATCCTTTTAAACCGGTTTGTTAAGATGCAGTTCTGATTTTTGATGCAGCTTATGATTGTAATGCAGCTTGTTTGTAATGCAGCTTATGCAACGGACACGAAGGCTGCAATGTGGGCTTGAAAGCCGTGATTGTCTAGGATTAATAATTTCAATTGAGAACCTGATCATAGCGCCCGCAATCTGTGCAGTGGTAACCATCCGCCAGGCCAATATAACCGCCTCCGCAATCTGGGCAGACGTTGGGGATATTGAGGGTCTCCTGATGGTCACCTAAAGCCCAGGTCCAATGATCTTCACAGGCGGCTGCCATCTTATCCGAGTCTAGGGGAGATTGGGCGCTTTGCTGGCGGATCAGCGCCGTCAGTGAGGGGCGCTCGATCAGATCCTGGATGATTTTTGCGGCTGCTGTTTGTATTTCTTGGGAAAGGTGATCCCCGGATAATAGAAATCCGTTATAGCCATGCCGGATAAGTTCAGCGTAAGCTCCAGCCGGACTAGCGACCACAATACAGCCTGCCGCCATGGCTTCCATCATGCTGATGCCATAGGCTTCACGAATGCTCTGCAAGTTGAGGGCAAACCCATACCGGTGTAATTCACGGCAGAGGCGTTTTTGCCCGAGGGTGCCATGATAAATTACTCCGGGGAGATCCTGCATGGGTTGATCTTCGCCGCCATAGAGGCCATCGCCGCCATAGACATGTAACTCGTAACGCATATCTTGTTCTCGCAATACCCTTAGCACACCCAGGGCGCCCTGTAAGCCTTTGTTGGGATGTCCCATGTACACCAGGTGATGGGGGTTGCGTCCTGGCTTTTTGATGAAGAACCGATCTTTAAAGAAGGTCTGCTCGATGCCATTATAGGAAACAAACAACCTGGTATAAGAGGGTAAACCCCACTCATTTTGCACCACGAAGCGGATAAAGTTGCTGGGGGTATAGAGGTAGTCAAAGGGCAGCTGTTCGATTCCACCCAATTTGGGTGTGCCGTGCACCCAGGCGATATGCAGTTTGGTCCGAATATCCAGCTTTTGTATAGGGCTCAGGTCAAGTTTATCTCCTGAGGAGCTGGATATCAACACATCGGTGTCAATTTGGTCCTGTGTGCCCAGAGGCAGATAGCGGACACGATCCAACACCTGTTCCTTTGGTGTATGAGCGATCATGTTAACTTGATGCCCTCGGCGAGCTAATGCCCGCGCTAATCGGATGCGGGCTGTCAGGCCGCCGCCGATCCCAACCCGATCGGGGGTGTCGCCATAAAAGGAGATATGTTTATCCGGGCAATAAATTGTGACGCGAAATGACATAGATTCCTCTCCTGGACAGGTATTTTCTTTGGCAATTGTGTATCATATAGGGTCAATCAGGCAATATGACCAGGTTAGACCTGGTTAGCCAACAGTAATGATTGATTGGCAAATGTGATTACGGCTACTATGGTATTGACCCTTAAGCGGGTTTGATCTGCTTGGATTCCCTAAGCGCTGTTTTGATGTTGTTGCAGTGGGCTTGCGGGCTGTAGTGCTGGTTGATATAATCGCGAGATTTAGGAAAACCATTTTGCAGCAAGGTTGCCCGTAGCACTGCGACCAGGTCCTCGACATTTTCTCTCTCAAAGGTCGTGATAAAAGGTGAATAGCCATTCAGTACCGCTGTGGTGTTAAACTCCTCTATGCCTTCGAGGTTGCTGGCGACCACAGGGATATTCATGGCCAACGCCTCCAGGATGGTGACCGGGAAGCCCTCCAACCGGGAGGGCACAACAAACAGGCGGTAATCAGCTAAGGCCTGGTTCACCTCGGTGGTTGGCGGGCGAAACTCGGCTTCCACACCCAGGTCCTTGGCCAGCTGCTCAAATTTACCCTGATCCTCACCCGAGCCGTAAAAACGTACGGGAATGTGGGGAAACTCATCTTTTAGTATTGCCCAAGCCTTGAGAAACAAATCGATGCCCTTGATTTCATAATAGCTAGTGACTGCCCCGATGTATTGTCCTTTTTCTGGGGGTGGGCTAAACCTGTTGGTATCGATGGGATGGTTGACAACGCGACACAGTCTGCCAAATTCCCGGTGGATATGTTCAGCAAGGAATTTTGAATGGGTGACCAAGCCGGTGGGAACTTGCTTGTCGGATTCGCTGGTGTCTATGCGGTGGATAAACTCGAGAGAAGGCTTTCCGCTTTCCGCAATCACATCCACAGCCCAATCTGGGACCCAATGATAGAGGATAACGTCATAGGGCTGCAGGGCTAGGGCCAATGTTTCTGGATCATCTGCCCGGGTATAGATAAAGGGACAGGTCTCAGGCTGATCATGCCCACCGCACACAATCACCGGTGCATCAAGGATGCGGGATTCTTGATAAACCAAGCTTTCCACACCTCCATGGATCGCATTACGAGTCAGAATAACCCATTTTTCTTCTGGGCGCTGAAAAGCAGGATAATAGTTACCACTGGCAGTATTCAATTCATCTGGTTTCCAGCCTTCATAAGCTTCTTCGTTGATCCAGTCCAGGTTGAGGAGCAATTGAGCCCACTTATTTCGCCAGTAACGACGCTCAAAGAATTGAACACTTTTTGGTGCAATCTCCTGTAAACGTTGGCGTTCTTCTTTGTTCTCAATTAAGAAATTGATCGCCTGGGTGATTTCATTAGCTCTGGGCTCGACTATATAGCCGTTGTAGTCGTTTAAAATAAGATCATTTAGCCCACCGATGTTGGTGGCGATGGTGGCACAGCCTGAGGCCAAAGCTTCCAGGCATGACAGGCTGGTTCCCTCGCTTCCGAGGGTGGGGATGACCACAATGTCAGCTTTTTGGTACCAGACCGGCATCTCGTTAAAATCCGCTGACACAAAATTGACTCTTTTATCGCGTTTGCAAACCTCCTTAATAATTTGTGTGTCTTCTGGAACGCCTTCACCAATCCAATATATATCCACGTCATGGGGAATATTGGCGACAATTTCCGGGAAGATGCGGCTGCCGCGCAAGACGTAACTTCTTCGGGGAAAGATGATGGTTAATTTTTGCGGGTTTCGTTTGGATGGGTCAGGGTAATTTACATCACCATCATAGAAGTTTGGGATATAGTGCATGTGCTTTGCAATTTCAGGCCAGAGACTGCGCAAGACGCTGACTGAATGGGTGTCAACACTGATGACCGCCAGGGGATTTGAAAAAGCACGGTACAGGTGATCAAACCATTCCGGTGACCTGACTACAGGGGCATTGTGCTTATGGTCAAACCAAATGCCATGGCAGGTCATCAAGCCATCCGCGCGAATTATACCGGAGGCGTATTCAGGTAAGTGGTAATAGACATGGTCATAGTCTTTGGTTTGCTCGGTGAAATATGTGCAGCCCGAATGATTAAACTCGCCAAAATGCTCACCAGGAGGAAAAGTCTTAACAGGGAAGTTGTAATAAGTGCCTTCACCATGCCCTTGCGCGCTTGGTTGGAAAAAAATGGGTGATAGACCCAATTGTTGCATTAAGGTTGCCAGCTCTAAGGCATACCGCTCACCACCACCGTATCTCGGACGACCGTCCTGCCAATCTAACAACTGGTTGGTCAGCATGGCGACCCTACGTTGACCATGGGGTGCACGCACTCCCCCATAGGTTACTGTATATTTAATATCATTTTTACTTGTAAGTTCAGCTTGCATTGCAGTGGGTGTTGGGGAAGGTGTAATCTTCGTTGTTGGAGGTTGAACTGTTACTACATCCTGAGGAGTGGGCATTGGAAAATGTTTCTGGAGGTATTTATTTAGCCAAGGGGGTGCAGATCGGTGTTTAAAGTAATCGTCTAGCTTATGTGCAATTGTGTTGCGGTCTTGAGCGGAGATTCCTCTGTTACGGATGAGCCTTGCTAACGCACGCATGGGCCGGGTAATTTTCCACGAAAAGCTGTTTTTCATCAGTGAGGTTTGCGCACTAAGCGTTTGGATTTCCTCTTGGCACGCTTGAATGGTATTATCAAGCAGCTCTTCGTTAATCAAAAGGGCTTGGTTCTGAGCAGAAAGGGCTTGGTTCTGAGCAGAAAGGGCTTGGTTCTGAGCAGAAAATTCTTCGTTCTGTGCTTGAAATTCCTCCTCGCGCAGCTTAGAATATTCACTCCATTTTTCGATTTCTTGTTGCTTTTGAGTATTGATTTCAACTAAGGTGTGTGAACGAAGTGCATGCTCAACAAGTATTGTTTTGATGGTCTCAATAGTATCATGGGAGAGAGGGGTGCTTTCGGTGCTATTTTGATTCATTAAGGCGCGCGCAATTTCCGCATTTTCTTGTGCTAATTTTGAAAATACTCCTTTTTGATGATTAAGTTCAGCACGTAATTTATTGCGGTCTTCATATGCTGTGGTCAAGCTGTTGAATATAGCCTCGGTTTCAGCTTTATCTATTTCTATAGAAAGGTCAGGCTTCCGGATTGCTTTCATCAAGTTTGTGACTTTTGGATCATAGGCTATCGCTACAGCTGGTATGTTGTTTTTAATCGCAAAAATAATCGCATGCAGACGCATGCCAAGGATCACTTCTGATTCAATAAGGACCTTTAGTTTTTCTGCTGGGGATGCGTCTTCATTGACAAAAGTAGCACGGTCGGAATGCTTCATCTTTTGATGGACATTTTTTGCTGTTTGCAAATCGTGTACATCATGTTTCTCTTTAAAGAAGGGGATGAAGCGAATTGAGCCGTTGTACTGGTCAATAAATTGATCCAGTGCTTGGGCGACGGCGGTTTCCCATTCTTGGGTGTCACGTTCACCCATCTCCCAGCTGCGCAGAACGACGCCAATCACTGGTTGGGGTTGGTGCGCTTGCCGCATGTCTGGCACCTGTTGGGCGGCCGCAGTTAAGGTATCCTCATGGCATGAGAAGACGGGATCCGCCGTCACTTGAATGTGCTCCTGG
>SLIC01000187.1 GCA_007135845.1 Candidatus Brevefilum sp. | reverse complement strand
TTGATGAAATGCATGTCTATCGGGGAGTCTTCGGTTCGCATGTTGCCAACGTATTGCGCCGTCTTAAGAGAGTCAGCCGTTTTTACGGCAGTCAACCGCAATTTATCCTTACTTCTGCAACAATTGCAAACCCACAAGAGCTGGCACAGCGATTGATTGAGATGCCCGTCAGTGTGGTCAACCGTGATGGCTCGCCACACGGTGAACGTCACTTCTTGATCTACAATCCGCCCTTTATCGATAAGAAGCTGGGCATCCGCCAAAGCTCGCTGTTGGATGGTACCTCTTTAGCAGGTGAACTGATTGATGAGAACATCCAAACCATAATTTTTGGCCGTACACGACGCACCATCGAACTGATCCTGACATATCTCCGTCAAAGAAACACGCATGGTAACCCAAACCAGGTGCGTGGTTATCGCAGTGGTTACCTGTCCAAAGAACGTCGTGCCATTGAAGCGGGGTTGCGGAGTGGTGAAGTGATCGGCGTTGCTGCCACGACCGCATTGGAGTTGGGTATTGACATTGGTGGGATGGATGCAGCCATTTTGATCGGTTACCCTGGCAGCATCGCCGCCACCCGGCAACAGGCTGGTCGTGCCGGTCGGAAATTGGAACCAGCACTTTCTATACTGGTGACTGCCCCCAACGCCATGGATCAGTACCTTGCCAGGCATCCGGATTACTTCTTCGAGCGGTCGCCAGAAAACGCGTTAATCGAACCCAATAATCTCTTGATCTTGCTGCAGCATATTCGCTGCGCGGCATTTGAATTGCCTTTCTCAAAAAACGAAGGCTTTGGTGCCATCCCGGCAGATCGGTTGATGGCATTTCTAACATTACTGGCAGAAAAGGGTGAACTGCATCAGCAAGCTGACCGATTCTTCTGGATGGCTGATCAGTACCCAGCAGCCGGTATCTCCTTGCGAAACGCCACACCTGATAACATCACATTAATCCTGAAGGGATCCTATTCCCAAGAGACCATTGGCCAGGTTGACCTGATCAGCGCATATTGGATGGTTCACCCGGAAGCAATTTACCTGCACGAAGGCACGTCCTACCTGGTTGAAAATCTCGATTTGGATGCTGGGGCCGCTTTTTTACGTGAGACGGCTGTCGATTATTACACCCAGGCAACCAAACAAACCCAGATTGAAGAGCAATCTCTTGATAAACAAGCCGAAGTGACTGGCGCGCAAAAATCCCTTGGTCAGATATTGGTAACCACGACAATCACCGGGTATCGTAAGATTCGCTGGTTCACCCAGGAATTTTTGGGCGGTGGTGAGGTCAATCTGCCGCCAACAACATTAAGCACTGTTGGTTATTGGATCTCGATAAACGAAAAAACAGTTGAAAGTTTAAAAGACAAAATGCTGTGGCAGGACAGCCCGAATGATTATGGCCCGGATTGGAAGTCCATTCGTCAGAGTGCCCTCCGACGGGATGGCAACCGCTGCCAGGTTTGTGGTTACTCCGGTTTATCTCAACCGCTTCATGTTCACCATGTCCAACCGTTTCGCAGTTTTACCACCCTCGCAGCCGCCAACCAGCTTCAAAACCTGATCACGCTTTGCCCCACCTGCCACCGCCAGGCGGAAACTCGCGTCCGCATCCGCAGCGGGATGGCCGGTATCCGTTACCTGCTGCATAACCTGGCCCCGCTGCAGCTCATGTGTGACGGCGAGGATATTGGGGCCCATTACGATCCAAATGCATCCCTGGGAGGTGGACAACCCACCATCGTCTTCTATGATACCATCCCAGGTGGCTTGGGTCTTTCAGAAAACCTATACGAAAACCACAACGACCTGTTAATTCGGGGCTATGAAACCATCACCCACTGTGAGTGCGAAGAGGGGTGCCCTTCTTGTGTGGGTCCCATTGGCGAGGAAGGTTCTGGAGGCAAAGCTGAAGCACTGGCCATTTTCACGGCATTGATTGGTAATCACCATGACTGATTGGGAATCCCTCTCCAGGCAGCTAAAAGCCCTTGGTGTTGAACTGGGAAAGGACAAACGCCTCAACAAATCCCACACCGAGAAATACCCGATTGAAAAAGTCGTTGATGGTCAATTTTGGGAATCAATTTACGGCCAGGTATTTTATCACCAGGAAGACTATCCTCAAAAACATCTCCATGGAGAAAAACCCCTCTGGCCAACCCACTCAATAAATAGGTTGTGCCAATGGGCGGATGCAGAATCGCTCTCACTAAATGAATTGCAGAGTATTATCTTTCTCGATACCGAAACCAGCGGACTTGCCGGCGGAACCGGGACCTACGCCTTTGAAATCGGGGTTGGACGGTTTACCAACAATACCTTCCGGTTAGCCCAGTTCTTTATGCGCCACCCTGGTGAAGAGCCTGCTTTGCTTGCCGCTTTGTCGGAATTCATCGATGGTATGCAAGCGATCGTCACTTATAACGGAAAATCCTTTGATATCCCCTTGCTCAACACCCGCTTCACGATGATGGGGATGACCAGTCCCTTCGAGGCGGTTGATCACTTTGATCTGCTGCCCCTCGCCCGCCGTTTATGGCGTACCAGACTTGAAAGCCGCAC
>SLIC01000262.1 GCA_007135845.1 Candidatus Brevefilum sp. | reverse complement strand
TGCGAGAAGTCCCCAAAGACCTGCGTGATCTAATGCGTACGCTGAAGGCCAATCCCCTCCAGATGTTCTGGAAACTGGAGGTACCAGCTTCCCTGCCGATCTACCTGGGTGGGCTGCGAGTGGGAGCGACCCTATCGGTGATTGGGTCCGTGGTGGGCGAGCTGGTCGGAGCCGATCGCGGTTTGGGGTTCCTGATCAATGTTGGCCGGGGACAGTATGATACTGCCCTGGTCTTTGTGGCAGTGCTTACCCTGATTGTTATGGCGATGGCATTATATGGTTTGGTACTGCTAATCGAGAGAAGGCTGTTATCCTGGCAATTTTGGCGCCAGGAAAAATGCTAAACTTAATTTATCATTAAAGAGGCACCAGATGAAAATTAAATCCTTTTTGCTTTTATTCACCTTGATCGCACTTCTGAGCCCGACCCTATCTGCCTGCCAGGCTGGGACGACACCAGGAGAAGATGAACTGATCCCCATCCGTCTGACGTTGGGCTTTATTCCTAATATTCAGTTTGCTCCCATTTACGTTTCCCTTGAGAAGGACTACTTCACCGAGGCAGGTTTCGATGTGACGCTTGAATATGGCAATGAAGCGGACGCCGTCGCCCTGATTGGTGCAGGTGAACAAACCTTTGCCATTGCCAGCGGAGAGCAGATCTTGCTGGCGCGCGCCCAGGGATTACCGGTGGTCTATGTGGCAGCCTGGTACGATCAATACCCGGTAGGTGTGGTCTCCTTGACCGAAGAAAGAAACCGGGTTCCTGAAAACCTGGCCGGTGCAACCGTTGGTCTTCCCGGGTTATTTGGTGCCAGCTATATTGGCTTTATCGCCTTGCTCGATGCGGGTGGACTGACTGAAAACGATGTCACCATGCTCTCGATCGGGTTCAACCAGGTGGAGGCCATTGCCACCCGGCAGGCGCAGTCAGCAGTTATTTACCTCGCCAACGAACCTGTGGTCCTGCGTTCGAAAGGCTATGAGGTCGACGTGATCCGGGTGGCTGATTACATGCAATTGGTTTCTAATGGTTTGGTAACCAATGAAAAGACACTTGCGGAGAATCCTGAGATGGTGACCGCGTTTATTGGTGCCTTGCTGCAAGGAATTGCCGATACCGTTGAAAACCCGATTGAAGCCTATGATATCAGCACGATTTATGTTGAAAATCTGGCTGATGCAGAGACAGATATCCAGCGTAAGGTTTTGGCTGAATCAATCGCCCTGTGGCAAACAGATCCACTGGGCTACTCAGAACCTGCAGGATGGATCAATATGCAGCAGGTACTGCTCAACATGGGCTTGCTGATGGAACCCCAAGACCTCGATAGAGCTTTCACCAATGATCTTCTCCCCTAAGCCTACTCTGCGCGTTCAAAACCTCGAGGTCATTTTTCGTGACGCCAGCGGCGTGGTGCATGCCCTGACTGATCTGAGCTTTGACTTGCCACCCAATGGTTTTATTTCCCTGATTGGGCCATCCGGGTGTGGAAAGAGCACCATATTAAGGGTGTTGGCAGGCCTGGTACCCCCCACTAGAGGAGAAGTACACTTCAGCACCGATCAACCGAAGGTCGGGATGGTATTCCAGAAAGCAAACCTGATGCCCTGGCGGCGGGTGATCGACAATATCGGTCTGCCCTTAGAGCTGAAGGGATTGCCAAAAGAAACCATTGCTGAACGGGCTCAGGAGTTGATCAACCTGGTTGGACTGCAAGGCTTTGAGCGTGCCTATCCCCGTGATCTTTCCGGGGGCATGGCGCAGCGGGTGGCAATCGCCCGCTCCTTGATGCAGGACCCCGATATCCTTTTATTGGATGAACCCTTTGGTGCGCTGGATGCACTCACAAGAGAGCGCATGGGGGATGAATTGCTAAATATTTGGCAGGCACGCCGCAAGACCGTCCTCCTGGTGACCCATTCGATTGCGGAGGCCATTTATCTTTCCGACCAGGTGCTGGTGCTCTCTGCCCGACCGGGCAGCATTATTCGCGAACTGCGGGTTGACCTTCCCCGGCCGCGCACGCCGGAAATGCGCTATTCTGATACCTTCAGCGAACTAACCCATATCTTGCGTGACACCCTCCAGGAAGAAAATGGCCAGGTGATTGCAAACTGTGGAACCTAACAGCAACTGGCTTGGGGAATAGCAGCATCTTCGTGAATGAATAAATTCAAAAAACCGATAAAGTATAAGAGCTTCTCGCGTTGGGATAACCCTTAATCGAAAATAGCGCTTCGCCCTGGGATTCAGATGTGGTGTGTAGGGTAGACTCAAGCCCCTGTTGGCAATTGTGCTTGAAGTGTTTTTGTTAGATAAAAACCGACGAGCAGCTTTATGACCGGTGAGGAACTTGACCCATTGATGGGCTGATCATCATGGATCTGGAATATCATCGCGGCCTGGCAAGGGGGTCAGCTAGGCATATTTGATTGCTGGACGCAAAACAAATACAGATGTGCGGCTTTACTCATCGTTTCACAATTAACCAGATCATGATCAGCAGCCCAAGCATGGCAGCAGTAAACATAACCATCATCATTTCATAGCCGCCAAAAGTATCAAATACCT
>SLIC01000127.1 GCA_007135845.1 Candidatus Brevefilum sp. | reverse complement strand
CAAATATCGTATAATTTGTAGGCTGATTCAGTATTCATAACCTTCAGGAGTTTTCATGCAAGAAAAACCCACCGGTGCAGAGATACGTCAAAGTTTTATTGATTTTTTTACCGAACGAGGTCATACCTTTGTGCCATCCTCCCCCCTTGTACCCGGGGGTGATTCAACCTTACTCTTTACCAATGCCGGCATGGTTCAGTTTAAGGATGTTTTCCTTGGCACAGATATGCGTCCATATACCCGTGCGGTTAATTCTCAAAAATGCCTGCGGGTATCAGGCAAGCATAACGATCTTGAACAGGTAGGACGCGACAATACCCATCACACTTTTTTTGAGATGCTTGGCAACTGGTCATTTGGAGACTATTACAAAAAAGAAGCTATTACTTGGGCTTGGGAGCTTCTGACGGAAGTTTGGCATTTACCTAAGGACAGGATATGGGCAACCTATTTCAAAGATGAGTATGATGAAATCCCGGAGGATCAAGAAGCGGCAGAAATTTGGCTTGACCAGCCCGGTTTTGAACCCAATCACCTGCTGCCATTTGGACGAAAGGATAATTTTTGGGAGATGGCAGACACCGGTCCATGTGGTCCGGATACAGAGATTCACTTCGATCGCGGTCCGCAATATTGCGACCTGATTGGAGTGCCAGGTCATATTTGCCAGGTTAATGGGGATTGTGAGCGGTTTCTTGAGATCTGGAACAATGTCTTTATTCAATACAATCGGCTGTCCCCCACCAAACTCGTCCCCTTAGAAAAAACCCATGTGGACACCGGCATGGGTTTTGAGCGCATTGTTTCCATTTTGCAGGATGTCCCATCGAATTACAAAACAGATTTGTTCATGCCGCTGATTGAATCTGTTCAAGACCTTTCAGGACAAAGCGAACAAGAACGCGAAGCTGATCTGACCCCTTACCGGGTGATCGCCGATCATACCAGGGCGACGACATTCTTAATTGCGGATGGGGTTGTACCTGGAAACGTAGGACGAAATTACATATGCCGCATGCTCATCCGGCGCGCTGCACGGTTTGGCATGAAGTTAGGTCTGCACGAACCCTTTATGGCAAAAGTTGCCCAGGTTGTGATCGATGAATACGGTGATTTTTATCCCGAACTCAAACGCAATGCTACTGCCATTCTGGATAACCTGGTCCGTGAAGAAAAACGCTTTGCAAAGACCGTTCATGCTGGCTTAGACCACCTGGATGAGCTGCTTGCAGAAATTAAAGCCAATAATGGTCAGACTTTATCAGGTGAGAAAGCCTTTAACCTGTATGCCACCTTGGGGCTTCCGCTGGAAATTACCCGCGATATTGCCCAGGAACAAGGCCTCGATGTTGATGCTGACGGTTACAAACAGGCCATGGAAACACATCGCTTGATATCTGGTGCAGGACAAGAATTTGGCGAAATGGGAAGTGGACAGATTGAAGTTTATTCCAAACTTCTTGATCAGTTATCAGAATCGGGCAAACTACCCAAAACAGGTGTTCACTATGAACCCTATCAAGCAATTGAAAAACCGGTTGAAGTATTAGCCATCATCAGAAATGGCGAACTGGTCAATGCCGTTCAACCGGGTGACCCCGTTGAAGTTCTCCTCCCGAAGACCTGGTTTTATGTCGAATCCGGTGGACAGGTCTCGGATACAGGTCAGATTGTCAGCAATGCTAATGGCAATTGGGCCATTCAAGTAACCGACATGCGAAAACCTGCCGCTGGGGTAATCCTCCATGTTGGTGAGGTCATCAAAGGAACACCAAAAGTTGGCGACCTTGCGTTGCCGCAAGTTGATTTAGATCGAAGAATCCAGGTGATGCGCAACCACACCGCGACCCACCTCCTACATGCTGCTCTACAGGAAGTTCTTGGACGGCATGCGCGACAGGCTGGTTCCCTCGTGGCACCCGACCACCTGCGCTTCGACTTCAACCATCCCGAACCAATGTCCCGTCAGGAGCTTTTGGATGTAGAAGCTAAAGTAAACCAGGCTATTCTATCAAATTACCAGCTCAACATTGCCGAAAAACCCCTTAATGAAGCTATAAACGAAGGTGCCATGGCGCTTTTCGGAGAAAAGTATGAAGGGATTGTTCGCACGATCAGCATTGGTGATGACGATGTCCTCTCTTATGAACTATGTGGGGGCACACATGTCGACGAAACTGGCGATATCGGTCTTTTCTTGATCACCTATGAAGGCAGTATAGCTGCGGGCATCCGGCGTATTGAGGCTGTCACGGGTTGGCAAGCCTATCAAGTGGTTCGTGAGCGGATGAACTTACTTGACCGGGTCAACGCCTTCCTGGGTACATCGTCAGCAGAAACTCTGGCAAAGGTTGAATCCTTAACCCAATCCGTTGCCAAAGCGCACAAGGAAATAGAGAGCTTACGCAAGAAATTGGTCGCTGATGAGTTTGATCAAACCCTGGCAAATATTGAAACCATTAAAGGCATTCCTGTTTTGAAAGCAATCCTTCCCAATGCCAGCATCGATGTTTTACGCGAAATGTCAGATAAATTTCGAAAGCAGCACACTTCGGGAATCGTTGTTCTGGCATCAGAGCAAAATGATAAACCCATTATGATCGCTGCCGTAACAGATGACCTCGTTAAACGAGGTTTAAATGCCGTCAAGCTTGTCCAGAAAGTTGCCGGTGTTGTTGGCGGTGGTGGCGGCGGAAAACCCAACCTGGCCCAGGCAGGTGGAAAGGATGCCAGCAAATTATCTGAAGCGCTAGACCAGGTGCAGGTATATATTAACGAATCTCTCGAGGAAAAATAAGGATATTTAGCTTTATCAAGCTGGCATCAAATGAGCACTCTCACACCTCTCCGCCGCCAATACCTGGATATCAAACGCCAGCACCCCGAAGCAATCGTTTTCTTTCGGTTGGGTGATTTTTATGAAACCTTTGATGAAGACGCAAAGATCACATCGCGAGAACTTGATATTGTTTTAACCTCACGCCCGGTCAGCAAAGGTGTGCGAGTCCCCATGGCTGGCATCCCCCATCATGCTGCTGAAAACTATCTCTCACGCCTGATTAAGAAGGGTTACCACGTTGCCATATGTGAACAGGTTTCTGATGAGCCAGAAAATGGCCTGGTGCCGCGTGAAGTTGTGCGGGTGGTCACACCAGGCACGGTCGTAGAGCCGGGTCTATTACAGCACCAAAACAATAATAATTACCTTGCCACGGTTTTTTTCGAAGACTCTCGGGCAGGCTTAGCCTATGTAGACATATCAACCGGGGAGTTCGCGGTGACAGAAATGTCAGGAAAAGATGTCCAGGACCAAATTCGATCAGAACTCCACCGACTTCAACCTGCAGAAATCCTATGGCCAGACACCCTCCCGCATTCAGATAACTTACCCGGTTTTCTTTCTGCATTTGAAAGCTGGCATTACGAGATAGGTCGCTGCACCGATATCCTCAAAGAACACTTCGGTGTTGTCACATTGGATGGGTTTGGGCTGCGTGGTAAACCCATGGCTATCCGGGCAGCCGGTGCCATCCTTGCCTACATCGAGGACACCCAGCGCCAATCTCTGAAACTGCTGAAACACCTCAGCACCTACACACTGGATGAGTTCATGGTGCTGGATGCTGAAACCCGCCGCAACCTCGAGTTAACCGAAACCATTCGCAGCGGAAAAACCCATGGTTCACTTTTAGGTGTCCTTGACTACACTACCACGCCGATGGGCGGCCGCCTGCTTTACCAATGGGTCAGCAAACCCCTGCTCAATCAAGATCAAATCCACCGCCGATTGGACGCTGTCGAATACTTTTGGAAGCAAGGACTGCTCAGGACTGAGATCATCACCGTTATGGAAAACTTTGACGATCTTGAAAGGTTGACAAACCGCATCATCTCCGGTCATGCCATCCCACGAGACCTGGTTGCTATAAGAAAAAACCTGGCGCGCTTACCAGAACTCAAAGACCATTTTTCAGAAGTTGACCCAGCAATCAGTGACACCCTATCCAGAATTCGTTTATGTAAAAACCAGTATTCGCTCCTCAACGCCGCGATTGAGGATGACCCGCCAGCGACCCTGGCAAACACAGGTATCATCCGCAAAGGATTCTCGGCTGAGCTGGATAACATTTTGGATTCATCTGAACATGCCCGTCAATGGATTGCGAACCTGGAAAAGATTGAAAAACAGAATACTGGCATAAAAACACTTAAAGTTGGTTACAACAAGGTATACGGTTACTATATCGAGGTGACCAAGTCAAATACCGACCTCGTCCCTGATGAATATATTCGAAAACAAACCCTGGTAAATGCCGAACGATATATTACGCCTGAGCTCAAAGAGTATGAAACGCTTGTGCTTAATGCCGAAGAACACATCCACGAAATAGAAAGCAAGGTATTTGCTCAGGTTTGCAGTGAGCTTGCCGAAGGCGCACGGGATTTGCTTGAAACCGCGCGTGGATTGGCTGAACTGGACGCTTACCTATCTCTGGCTGAAGCTGCAGCCTTAAACGGCTATCACCGTCCTGAAGTGGTGACAGAGAAAAGCCTTGAAATAATCAATGGGCGGCACCCGGTTGTTGAAAAACTTCGAGCATCAGAACGCTTCGTCCCCAATGATACAGTATTCGACGAAAGCGAGATCATCCGCATCATCACCGGTCCAAATATGAGCGGTAAATCCACCTTTTTAAGGCAGGTGGCATTAATAGTTTTGATGGCACAGATGGGTTCCTTTGTGCCGGCTGACACTGCAAAAATCGGGCTCGTTGACCGAATCTTTACACGCATCGGGGCACAAGATGAAATCCATGCAGGACAATCGACCTTTATGGTTGAGATGATCGAAGCTGCGAACATTCTGAACAATGCCACTCCCCGCAGCCTGTTGATTCTTGATGAAATTGGGCGGGGCACCAGCACATATGATGGGGTATCGATCGCATGGGCAATGGTGGAATATATCCACACCCATCCCGAAGTAAAAGCCACCACTTTATTCGCCACCCATTATCACGAACTCACCCAGCTGGCAAATTTACTCCCGGGTGTACGTAATTACAATGTTGCGGTATCGGAGGCAGATAATAATGTGGTCTTCCTGCATAAAATCGTCCCTGGAGGGTCAGATCGGTCTTATGGCATCCATGTCGCCCAAATTGCCGGCCTGCCGAAACCCGTTATCCAGCGTGCCAACGAAATACTCCGTCAACTGGAAGGTTCCTCAGGAAAGACTTTGGAGAAGGAAGAAACCATTAAGGCACAGCTGTCCCTGTTCCCTGAAAACAACCCTCTGCTTGATGCCTTCAAAGATCTGGATATCAACAGCCTAACGCCCATCGAAGCCCTGAACCTGCTTTATGATTGGAAGCGGCGTTTTATCAGTAGAGATGAAACGCATTCCTGACTCTCTAATCATCACAGCAAAACCGAAATTATAATCTTTAAAATCAAACCGGAAAAAATGCACACTCAAAATGAATGATTGCTCTGGTTTTTATGGCGTTTTTCCAATCTCCAAAGCTGATTCATTGCTTCCATAGCTCCTAAAGACACAGCTATTTTCAATCAGCAGGTTGCCAACCTTTGACAATAATTTTGATTTTATGTACCTACTAAGTAAAATCAATACAAACGAAGATATGAAAAGTTGAAAGGTAATGATATGACTGAATTAGCTCAAGAAAAATGTGTCCCTTGTGAAAGTGATATACCTCCATTAGAAAAAGAAGAAATTGATGAATTAAAGCAGGAAGTGCCCCAGTGGCAGGTTGTGGAAGTTGAAGGAATTCCGAGGCTCAAAAGGGAGTTCAGCTTTAAGAATTTTGTAGAAGCCCTTGCATTCACCAATGCAGTCGGAGAAATTGCAGAAGAACAGGGTCATCATCCCTTAATTTCTCTGACTTGGGGTGAAGTCACTGTTGAATGGTGGACCCACAATATCAAAGGACTTCACAAAAACGATTTTGTTATGGCGGCGAAGACAAACGAACTCGTTTAATCAACTCTAAACTGCGTTCAACCACTAGGGGAAACCATTATAAAAAGCAAAATGGCGGTTCATTCAAATTGAGCTGCCATTTTGCTTTTAAAAGTTTTATGTTCAGCGTTAATTGATAACTGATTACTCAGCCCAATTAAAGGTTCGTTCCACGGCTTTTTTCCATCCACTGAATTTCTCATCTCGGTCTTCCTGGCTCATCATTGGAGACCAGCATTGACCTTCATGCCAGTTTTTTCGCAAGGAGTTAATGTCTTCCCAAAATCCAACTGCCAAACCAGCCGCATAAGCTGATCCTAAGGCGGTTGTTTCAGAAACCATCGGTCTCACCACCGGCACATTCAAAATATCTGCTTGGAATTGCATCAACAGGCTGTTAACAACCATACCACCATCGACCTTCAAGGTTCGTAGTTTCACGTTAGAATCTGCCTCCATGGCATCCAAGACCTCCCGGGTTTGATAAGCCGTTGCTTCTAATGCCGCCCGAGCAATATGCCCGCGGTTGATATAACGGGTCAGACCCACAATGACACCGCGCGCATCACTTCGCCAATAGGGTGCAAATAATCCGGAAAAAGCCGGCACAAAGTATATGCCACCGGTATCCTCGACCGTACTAGCCAAGGTTTCAACTTCTTCAGAAACATCAAACATCCGCAGGTTATCCCGCAGCCATTGAACCAAGGCACCTGTGATGGCGATGGAACCCTCCAGAGCATAGACTGCATCCTGGCCGCCTATTTTGTAACCAACCGTCGTCAACAAACCACACTCACTGGGTACCACCTCATGTCCGGTGTTCATCAACATGAAACAGCCCGTGCCATAAGTATTTTTTACTTCTCCTGGATCGTAACAAGCCTGGCCAAATAATGCTGCCTGCTGATCACCAAGAATACCAGCGACCGGCACACCAGAAACCACTCCCTTCGCTGTGCCGTAAACCCTGGCAGATGGCATAATTTCTGGCAGCATTTCACGAGGGATATCCAGTGTGGATAACATCCCTTCATCCCAATCCAGTGTTGTGAGGTCCATCAACAAAGTACGCGAGGCATTCGTCACATCTGTCAAGTGTATACCCCCATCTGGTCCTCCTGTGAGGTTCCACACCAACCATGAATCAATCGTACCAAAAATCGCTTGACCCATTTTGGCGCGCTCACGTAAACCAGGCACATTCTCCAACATCCAGGCAATTTTCGGACCTGAAAAATAGGTTGCCAATGGCAAACCGGTCACATTCCGAAAGCGGTCCTGGCCGCCATCCCTTGCCAGTTCGTTACAGATCTTATCTGTGCGGGTATCCTGCCATACGATGGCGGGGTAATAAGGCTTACCCGTTTCCCGATCCCAAACCAGGGTTGTTTCTCGCTGGTTGGTGATCCCAATCGCAGCAAGGTCATCCGGCACAAGGTTACTTTCATTCAAAACCCTCTGAACGACCAATTGGGTAGCTGACCAGATCTCTAATGGATCGTGTTCAACCCAACCAGGCTTAGGATAATGCTGTTCATGCTCTTTTTGCTTGAGACCAACCGCTTCACCCGAATGATTGAAAACCATTGCGCGTGTGCTTGTGGTTCCCTGGTCAATCGCCAAGATAAATTTTTTCATTTTTCTTTAACCTCCTAATCAGTCAGCCAGTTTCGTGTACCGTGTAGAAAAGCCTCACCAGTCATGGGCATTTTGCCAGCTGGTTGTAACTGATCTAACACAAGCAGTCCCTCTGCTGTTCCCCATGCGGGTGAGTTGTCAACAACATATCTTTTTCCTGGAATGGATTTCTCAGCTTTTACAGCATGCTCTTTGATCACTTTTATGTATAGATCTTCAAAAAACTGGAATGTTCCTGGCCAGGGATGGTAAGCTCGTACCTGGCGAGCTAAGAAGTACGCCGACTTATTAAAGTCCAACTGGCCATCCTCTTTTTTCAACCTTGGGGCATATGTTGCCTTGGCGTCATCTTGCGGCTGGGGCTCAATCTCACCCTGGAAATATCTAGGAATGGTTTCAACAAGCAAATCCGCACCCATCTGCGCTAAAATAGAAAACATGTCCCCGGCCGTCCTATCCGTCGGAATCGGAATAGAACGCTGATCGAGGATCGGTCCTGTATCCAATCCCTGGTCCATCTTCATGATGGTAACTCCGGTGATTTCATCATGCAAAACTGCTGCCTGAATCGGTGCAGCCCCTCGCCAGCGTGGAAGTAAAGACGCGTGAACATTCACACACCCAAAACGAGGCAGTGTTAAGACATCCTTTCTCAAGATTTGCCCAAAAGCAGCCACCACAATCACATCAGGATTCATATGCTCAATCTGCATGATGGCTTCAGGATCTTTTAGCGTTAATGGCTGGATAATTGGCAACCCGAGCTTCTCAGCCAGGATTTTTACCGGCGGCGGGTGCACTTTCCTGCCGCGACCTGCTGGTCGATCAGGTTGCGTGACAACACCAACGATGTTAAAGCCCTCAGCCAAAGCGTTTAACGTAGGCAGGGCAAAATCCGGGGAGCCCATAAAAACAATCCGTGCATCCATTCCCACCATTTTAGCACAACATTAAGAGAGAAAACTGGCAGGGCAATCGCAAAGTCCAATAAAGGGGAATAAAATGGGTAAATTGCAACAAAAAGTGGATTCAAAAGTCCTATCAAAATCATGACAAATGACCCGCGAAAATTTTTTGGATAGTGGCTAGGATCAAGTCAAAAAGGAGTAGAATGGCTGACTTGATTACACACTTTTCAACAATAACAGATACACGTAAACCAAATGGTATTCGGCACAAGCTGATCGACATCATCGTCCTTGCAATTTGCGGGGTTATCTGCGGTGCAGATGACTGGGTCATGATCGAATACTTTGGCAATGCGAAGCGAGAATGGTTCGAGACATTTTTAGAATTGCCGCATGGTATTCCATCACACGACACATTTGGCAAAGTATTTGCCCTGATCAATCCGCAAGAGTTCCAGGCAAGTTTTCTGGATTGGGTAGGTGAAATCGCTGAAATCACCAGCGGGCAGCTGATTGCCATCGATGGTAAGACGGTACGTCGATCACACGACCGCACAAACGGGAAACAGGCCATTCATTTAGTCAGCGCTTGGGCTAGTCGAAATGGCATTGTTTTAGGCCAAGTGAAAGTAGATGACAAGAGTAATGAGATCACAGCAATACCAGAATTGCTAAAAATGCTTGATTTTCATGGATGTATTATCAGTATAGATGCAATTGGCACCCAAAAAGAGATCATTTCAACCATTTTAGAACAAGGTGGGGACTATTTATTAGCCGTCAAGCAGAATCAAGGGGCTTTATATGATCAAATTGAGTTCACCTACAATGTTGACCGCGACAACGAGTTCGAACATGCACCTTATGATTATGCAAAAACAGTAAACAAAGACCATGGGAGGATTGAAACCAGAGAGTGTTGGGTCACCTCAGATCCTGAATATCTTAACTTCATTGATCCTGATGGCAGTTGGCAAAAGTTGAAAAGTTTGGTCATTATCAAAGCCACAAGAGAAAAGGAAGGAGCAACATCCTCACAAATCAGATATTTTATTTCCAGTGTTGATGTTGGCGCAAAGCGGATGATGCAATTTGTTAGAAAACATTGGGAGGTTGAAAACAAACTGCATTGGAGTTTGGATGTGACATTCAGAGAAGATGACAGCCGAGTAAGAATTGGACATGCTCCGGAGAACCTGGCCCTCATTCGAAAAATGGCTCTCAATTTACTCAGGCTGAACAAATCAAAAAAATGTGGTGCAAAAACAAAAAGAATGCTTTGTGCTGTTGACACCAGTTTCTTGTTAGAGATATTGAATTCATGACTTTGCGATTGCCCTGCTTCAAGCGGTGCCTAATTTATGAATAATCTTTGAAAAGGGTAGATTATAATAAATTCGCGAAACAAGCTTAACCAGAGGAGAAAATGGATGTCAGTACCTGCTGCCTATCATGTTGAGGATCTGAAAGATTATGTCACACGCTTCTTCACCGCCTTAAACATCCCTGAGATTGATGCCCGTATAGCTGCCGATGTGCTTGTGGCCGCTGACCTGCGTGGTATTAATTCCCACGGAGTTATTCGGCTGCACAGCTATTACGGCGGGCGGCTGCTTAACGGCCAGATTAATCCGTCCTCGCCCATTACGATCATCAAAGAAAGCCCAGCCACCCTGGCATTGGATGGCGGAAATGGTCTTGGTCAGGTCGTCGCATACCGTGCCATGTCGCGTTGCATTGAAATGGCTGATAAAGCCGGCCTGGCAGTCACGACCGTAAGAAACAGCAACCATTAT
>SLIC01000088.1 GCA_007135845.1 Candidatus Brevefilum sp. | reverse complement strand
TGCTTTAACGCCTCTTCGATCTCTTCGTAACTGACTTCCACTGGTGAACGGGTTAAGACCTCACCGTCCCCATCATAGGTATCTGTAGTCTCGCCCAATCGGATAATTGCCTGGTAGCGCTTGTCCGAAGCGGAGACATATTCACTCAGGCGGACTGCCGGGCCAACCAGAACTACCAGCACCCCGGAGGCGCGCGGGTCTAACGTGCCGGTATGACCCGCACGGCGAATCCCGGTCCCCTCCCGGACAACATTGACAACACCGTGGGACGACATACCAACCGGTTTGTCAATCACCAATACACCTGAGACAGCATCTTTAAAATTAAATTCTTGTTCGCTCATAAGATTTTTCCTATCTCCCTGAGGATTTGTTAATTATACTCCTTATTGTGATATTAACTATTTTTTAATAAATTACGCGTTTCCTGGATAACGTGTTGTTTGACTTCGGCTAAAGTACCAGAAATGTCTGCCCCCGCTGCGGCTGCATGCCCCCCACCTCCAAATTGGTATGCAATCCCCGAGACATCAAGACCGGGTCCTGTTCTCCAGCTAACTTTTACAGTATTGTTTGGTTGCTCAACAAAAATCAAAGCAATGTCTGCTTCACGCACAGATGATAAGACGTTCACCAAGTCAGCATCATCGTTACCAGCATACCCTATTATATCACGGTCAGCAAGGGTTAAGCTGGTCCAAACCAAGCCTGATTCATGTTCTATACGGTTCAACCCTGCCCCCCAATATCGTACTGCTTTTAAAGATCGCAGTACCAGTTCCTCAGCGTATACCGATGTCAGGTCGCCGCCCAGGTCCATCAAGGCCGCGGATTTGCGCATCAGTTCTGCATCAACGTTGGGTGTTCTGAAGCCAATGGTATCCCCAACAATTCCAGCCAGTAAACAGGTGGCAATGTTTTTGTCAAACGCTAAGCCCCAATCTGTGAGGTAATCAAAGATGATCGCGGCAGTGGCAACCTGTTCGGGTTCAACCACATTGAATACACCAAAGGCCAGATTGGTTTTGTGATGGTCAATTACCAGGTCTGGCTGACCATAATCCGACAAAATTGAGCCAACCCGGTCAGGATCAGAGCAGTCTACCACAATCACAAAATCGATCTCACCGCTGGGTGCCTCCTTGATCCATTCGGAACCAGGCAGGTAGTGGTATTTCTCTGCGCCGTCAACCAGCACCATTTGCACAATCTTGCCCACATTTTTGAGGGCTAACCCCAATCCCAATACCGACCCCACCGCATCTGCATCAGGTCGGACGTGGGAAACGATCAAAAAATGCTGGTTTGCGGCAATGGTCTCCGCAATCTGGTGATGGACTTCATCCATCGGAAGATGGACATCATCCATTATCACTGTCTCCAGGTGCTTCATCACTGGCATCTTCAGCATCGAATCCGCGTTCCTCGCGTTCTTTGCGAATTTCATCCAAAAGCGATTCGATTCGTTCTGCCTTCTCCGGGGTGTCATCCCAGTAGAACCTTAATTTAGGCATCACCCGCAATTTCACTTCCTGGCTCAGGCTGTGACGGATGAAACCGCTTGCATTTTGCAATCCGTTGAGAATATCCTCTGCCTGGCTGGAACCAGCCAGCGAGGAGACATAAATATTGGCATAATCCAGCTCTCGATCCACAGAGACATCCGTAACATAGGCGCTCTCAAGCCGTGGATCGCTGACCTTGTTTTCTAACACTTCTGTTAGCACTTGTTTGATCTGATCCTGAATCCGTTTTAATCGAATATCTGAAGGCATTCAATCCTCTTTCTTACTTGTGACTAGACCTTTTCCTCTTCAATCAGGTAACACTCAAGCACATCTCCTTCAATGAAATCATGGAACTGCTTTAGGGCGATACCGCATTCAAAACCTTCACGCACTTCTCGCACATCGTCTTTTTCACGTTTCAATGAGCCGATTTCACCATCAAAAATCACTTCATTATTCCTGATGACCCTCATTCGCCCATTACGCCGAATTTCTCCATCAATTACCCGACAGCCGGCTGCAACCTTAAAGCGGGAGACCTTGAATGTTGCCAGCACCTGAGCCCGTCCAATAGTCCGTTCAACCATTTCGGGTTCCAACATACCTTTGAGCGCTTTATCAATATCCTCGATCAGGCGATAGATGATCGTATATATCCTGACGGAAACTCTTTCCTTTTCAGCTAAACGTTCGGCAGCATTATCGGCTGTCACAGCAAAACCAATCACGATCGCATCAGAAGCTGCAGCCAGCATCACATCGCTTTCAGAAATGTTGCCTGTCTCCTGGTGCAGAATGTTAATCGATACATTCGGCTGCTTTTCGCTCAATTCGTTCAATGAATTAACAATCGGTTCCAAAGAGCCCTGCACATCCGCTTTAACAATCAAGCGTAATTCCTGCTCTTCGCCAGCCTGCATTTTTGCGAAAAGATCTTCAAGGGACACCTTGGGTGCTGCGCCCCTGGTTTTACCTTGGACTTCCAGCTCAGCGACGACAGCACGCGCTTCTTTTTCCGAATCAATGAGTTTGAAGATGTCGCCTGCTCTGGGTACATCGTTCAAACCCATCACCATGATCGGCG
>SLIC01000222.1 GCA_007135845.1 Candidatus Brevefilum sp. | reverse complement strand
TTCTTTAATTTGCTCGTAGGTCACATCGGGCATGTGCTGGGTGCTGATCAGTACGGTGTGGATGCGTTTCGGCTGGCCGTATTCATATTCGACCGTCACCTGGCTCTTACCGTCCGGCCACAGGAAATCCAGGTCCTCTGCTCGGCGGGCTTCCGCCAGCCGGCGGGTGAGTTTGTGGGCATAATAGATCGGCATGGGCATGAGCACATCGGTTTCATTACAGGCATACCCGAACATCATGCCCTGGTCGCCGGCGCCGATGGCTTCAATCTCATCACCATTGTCCATTTCGCCTTCTTTGGCCTCTTTGGCTTTGTCCACGCCCAAGGCAATATCCGGGGACTGGTTTGCCAGTGCCACCATCACACCGCAGGTCGAGCCATCAAAACCCTTCTTGGCCCGGTCGAATCCGACGCCAATCACCACGTCTCGCACCAGTTTGTCGAAATCTGCAAAACCAGTGGTGGTGATCTCACCCATCGCCAAAATAAAACCAGTCTTTGTGGCGCACTCACAGGCAACCCGTGAGTAGGGATCCTGCCGGATCAACTCATCCAAAACCGCATCGCTGACCTGGTCGCAGATTTTATCCGGATGTCCCTCGGTGACCGATTCTGAAGTGAACAGGTACTTGGGTAAATTCATAAACGTTAACGTCATTGTGAGAGCCTCCTAGCCTCATAAAAGAATTGCGCCCCTACTGGCTCGTGCGAGAGGGGCGTAAATGAGGTTGGCTTCCCTCTCATCTTCCAGAATATCGCTCTGCCGGAGTTGGCACCATGAAAGCGTGGCTTTCTGGTTGCCGAGGTATCATCGGGCCGGTCCCTTCACCTCTCTGGATAAGAGTGCCGCATGGGGCTATTTAATTGATTTGTGTGGATTATAACACCAAAAAAGAGAAATGCAAGGTGAATGAGAGACCGAGGACGGGAGACGGAAGACCGAAGTAGCTGTAGGGCGGGATGCGATCTTCATCCCGCCGATAATCTTATATTGCTTCTTCGCCTTCTGTCACAAACCGTGTCAGCTGTAGGGCGGGAAGCGATCTTCATCCCGCCGAAAATCTTATATCGCTTCTTCCCCTTCGTTCACAAAGCGGGTCAGCTCGCTCACGCCCAGGTCCCGGATGCCCAGCTTTTTGAGGGTGCGCCCTTTGCGCCAATAGTCGGTGCTGTGCAGGATGCATCCCAACCGGATGATGCTGTTGATGGCATTGACCGACACGCCGTACCGCTCTCCCAGGGCGGCAATGGGCACCAGGCTCATGGGCACATCTTCCGAGATATAGCGGTGCTGCAGCGTGCTGGGGGCGTTAATGCCAAAATAGCCGGTCTGATTTTGGATGGCTTCATACAGCGTATCGCCGGTGACATTATAAGCCAGGGACAGCCACTCCATGGCTGTGCGGGCGCGAATCCCTAAGGCAGAGGCAATCGTAACCCGTTCCCGGTCGACCGTTTCCAACACCTTGGCAACGGAAGGCGTGACACCCTCCATGTAGAACTGGAAATCACCGCGGGTTGCTTCAATCCTGCCCGCGTTGAGGATCGTCAGGGCTGGGTGAAAGACAGCGCCCATATTGTTCAGGCCGGTTTGCAGGACGTTGATGCCATCAATAAACTGGGGATAGACATGTTCAATCGCAGCCAGGACCATGGGGGTGTCTTTGGCGGGTAGGGCAGCCAGGGGGACCGCTTCCTTGATGCGGAAGATGCGAGCCTGGCTGGGGCCTTCTGAGCGGCTGGCATAGATAAAGGTTTCCGCTTCAGCCAGGATGATCTCGGCTTGGCAGTTGTTTTGCTTGAGAACCTGGTGGAACTCAATCGCGCCGCAGGTGCGGCCTGGATGAAGGATGATGATCTGGCCATCCTGCAGGTAGGGGGCGACCATGGTAGCAACATTGGCATGCCCTGAGGATGGCACCACCACCATGATAATTTCTGTGTCTTTAAGGGCTGCCTGGATATCATCGGTGACCAGTTTGATCTCACCAAAGCCCAGGGGACCGCCGGGCGGGCTCTCGAGTTCGATCCCTCCGCGTTTGGCGATGACCTCAATATGAATCAAGGTGCGATTAAACAGCGTGACTTCCTGTCCCATGATTGCCAGATGAGCGGCCATGGCTTTGCCCCCGTTGCCAGCACCGATCACAGTGAATTTCTTTGTTGTCATGCTTCCTCCTGTAATAAATGATTAAGACGAACAGATTCAGAGATGGGGTTACCCTCAGAATCTGTAACTTCGCTGGCACCTGCCACAATGCGAGTTTGGATGGTGCCCTGGGCGAAGGGATTGTTTTGCAGGTGTGGGGCGTCGAGGATGCCCAGGCTGACGGCTTTGGCCAGGGTGGCTGGGTCCGCCAGGGGGTCTGCAGTGGACGGGTGCGCCAGATTTTTGATCGCTTCGAGCGTGATCCGGGCTTCCCGCGTAAGGCTTGCTGCCCGGGCTTTGATGGCCGGGTCGCTGGTCATTTCAGGCTGCCCAGCCAGGGCATTCTCAATTGCCTGGCGGGCCATGCGGCTGGCCTGGATGATATCCTCAGCGGTGGCGGCGTGATGGGCTTCGGTGTGCCCAACAATGTGTACGATATGGGGTTTGAGCGCCATCTGCAGGTAGATGCTGGCCGCGAGATGTGCCCGGGCGGCATCCTCCTGCAGGGGATAGCTGAGCAGGCCGGTGCGTGTTTGCCGCCAGATGTGGAACGTCTCGTCCTCCAGGGGCTCGATCAGTGCCAGGATGGCCAGCATCTTGGCCAGGTCCATCGCATCCGAGGTACCCGGGGGGCTGTTGAACATCATCTGGGCGATGTAGTCGCGCACACCAAAGGCCTTGGCATTGTAAGCAGACAGGTAAGCCGAGACGACGAAGATCACATCCGGTGCGTCGCGCATGCCCCAGTGGTGAGGCTCGTTCAGCTCAACCGGGATGTTGTGTCGCCCGTACCAGGCCATCACTTCCTGGTGTTTGATGATGCTCTCTTCCAATCCCCACGGTCCGCGGCCGTCCATGCGGTTGAACCAGAACAGGGGGATGGCGCACCACGCGATATTGATCGTCTCGCGGTACACCTCGGCTAGTTTGATAAAATCGTCGGTGCCGGAATAAGTGCGCAGCAGGGGGTAGTTGCCCCTGCGGCTGGCCTGGTACAGCGCGACGTAATCCTCGGCAGAGCGCACCGGCACCCCGCCCGCACCCTTTTGGCGCGGGTTTTGGCGTTCAGGCCGAAAGAAGTTCGCCTGTGCATCTTGGTCGATCCCCAGGGAAATCACGTCCAGCGCACCGGCTTCGGCAATCTGCTGGATGCCTGCCAGTGTGTCTTCCATTGTTGGCTGGCCGTAGTGATGGCGCAGCAACGGGTAGGGGTGTTTCCATTCGATGCGTTCCACCGCCGTTTGGGGGAAATCAGCCTCATCAAGGGCATCAGGTGTTTGCCCGCGCAAATAAGCCAGTACGGTATCGGCGGTTTCGCTGCCGTCAAATACAGCTTCGAAAAAGCCCAGGGCTTTAGCACGTTCTGCCACCGGCGGTGTGCCGCCAAAGGTAAAGCGCACGCCCTGCTGGTGCAGTTCATCGGCGGCTTCGGCAAACTCACCCAGCAGACGCTCGCCGGTTTCGGGCGTTAAGCGGTAAGAGAAGCCCACCAGGTCTGCCCCTTCCTGTTTGGCTGCTGCGATCAGCTTATCCGGTGTGACGGCAGGGCCTAAAAACACCGTCCGCCAGCCGGCCTGTTCCGCCAGGCGCAGAAAATTGATCACACCCGCAACATGGACGCATTCACCAATCGCGCCTGCGATGATTGTTTTCACCTGATACTCCTTTAGTTTCAACCTGGTACTTCTAATGAAGTTTACTTCGAATGAAGCTGTTCAACAACGTACCCGGGGTCTGCCACCCCCCTGCGTTCGTGTGATTGAGACCCGAGTCTAATTATACCAATGAATTGCGGGTTTCTGGCGCGCAGATAGACTGGTTTAAATTAAATCGACTTTTTCTACTGGGGAGGGCAAAGCATTGCTGGATAATAAATTGTATGTGAGGAGAACCAGAGTCGTTATGCAGACAAAGCATGGATTTAGTGTGTACAATAGTGTTAAGTGTCAGTGTTATTAATGTTTCCATTATTTTCAGTTTGCTATACTTTATAATTAGATCAAAGTGTAAAACGCTTGATCGTGTACAAAATCTTATTAAGAAAGATTCACCTTTGAACAATGGAAGTAAAACCAACGAGGCAAAAATGCTAAACGAATTATTTCAAGACCATGCCATTAAAAAGAAAATCCAGACAAAACTGCCTGAATTGTTCTATATTGCCGAATTGGAAAGCTCTCGTGCAGGAAGAATTGGCATGGAAGTTGGCAGCGTCCGAGAAAAAATTCTCATCGCCCTTTTAATACACAAATTTGGGTTGGAAAATATTCAAACTGACTTACCAATTCATGAATCAGAAATTGATGTTATCGTTTGTGGAGCCCCGCTTTCTATCAAGACCATTACAGGAAAACGGTTAAGCGCAATCAAGCTCATTTGGACTGTAGACAGGCAACAGGCCCTGCTTTTTGGAAAAGAATACTTTCCCACATGTGATATTTTACTGGCTCACATCAATTGGGGCGGGGTCGGTGGACTCCATTTGATTTTAAAAGATTTACAAGTGAACCTGTTGAATAAAATCGGTCGTGAAGCGTACCTGACATTACCCAAACCTGGTACAAATCCAAGAGGGGTTGAGATGTCAACAATGGCGGTAAGGTCTCTAACGCAAGATCCAAAATGCTTGACTATTCCAGTAAAATGGAACAAAAGAGAGAAACACTTTGATCCTTATAAACGCTGGCTGGAACTCTGGGAACAGGACTGAATAATGGCAGACGAAAAAATTAAGGGCACAAAAACAAGTCGCTTTGGCACTGGCTCAAGAATTAACCATGATTCATCACTTTATTATGATTCAAGATTGTATTCTGAACTTAATGCAGAAGATAACCAAGCAATCGTCCCAGACAATCCATTCCCAGAAGCGTGGCAAGATATTATCATTCTTGGCAACTCCGAACATATGAAGGAAATCCCAGATAATTCTTTGCATTTGATGGTGACATCACCACCCTACAATGTATCAAAAGAATATGATGATGATTTATCACTGAAAGAATATCTGGAAATGTTGAGCAATGTTTTCACAGAAACATATCGTGTACTGGTCAACGGCGGGCGCGCCTGCATCAATGTAGCCAATCTTGGACGTAAGCCATACATACCCCTTTCAGATTACATTTCTAAGATGATGGAAGATATTGGGTTTTTAATGCGAGGGGAAATCATCTGGAACAAAGGGGCCGGTGCTGGCGTTTCGATGGCTTGGGGCAGCTGGCTGTCTGCTTCTAACCCGGTTTTACGTGATGTTCACGAATACATTTTGATCTTCTCAAAAGGATCGTTTAAGCGAGAAAAACTAAAAGAGCAAGAAAACTCAATTGAAAAAGAGCAATTTATGGAGTGGACAAAATCCGTTTGGACGATGAATACCGAATCAGCTAAGAAGGTTGGCCATCCTGCGCCATTCCCTGTTGAGTTGCCCTATCGATTAATTCAGTTGTACACATTTAAAAACGATGTGATTTTAGACCCATTCATGGGCAGTGGCTCAACGGGTATCGCAGCTTTAAATGCCAGCCGTCATTACATCGGATACGAAATTGATCCGGATTATGTTAAATTGGCTGAAGAACGCATTGCCCCATTTAAGAATCAAATGCGGTTGGATCTGTAGTTTTAATAATTTACCAACCTTAAAACCCTTGTTTGGCGAAAAGACCGCGCCCGGCATCACCCACCAGGAATAAACCAACCCGGTTTTGCAGACCATGCCAAACAAGGATGAATTTCTGGATTATTTGAAGCATGAGAGGATCAGTTGCTCTTAAGGGAGGAAGAACGGCTGGTGAAGTGTCTGGATGAGGTGGGGGTGTAGAGGTTGGAACGCTAGAATGGTGGGAGTGGTAGGATTTTAATGAACAGAATAACCCAATTCAACCTCCAACTTTTGAATTTTGTGATTGATAGGACTCTCCAGAAAAAGTGTTTGTCAACCGACGAAATCATTGGTTGGTTTTTTTGAGTTTGTTGTCTTTTTGAACCGGATTAAGCAGTATGATCAAGGCGGCAAGATGAGCATAATATGGGTTGTATGTTTAGATTTTTTTCATTTCCATGATGAGTGATTATAAACTTGCAGGACCACTTTAAGTTGCTCTACAATGTTTCTTAACCTTAACTCTCGTGGTATATATTTCTACCTGTTTTGCTAGATTGGTTCCAATGATGAAAACATTATCTGTGTTATGATTATTATTCATATTAAATTGACTAATTGCTAACAAAATTGAATTTTTTTCTTTTTACTTGACTTGGTTACATTCAACAAATATGAGGGCATGATGGACAAATTCAAGAGAAAATATGCAATTCTACTTATCCTATTTTTATTGTTAAGCTGTGATCTTTTCTCATCAAATAAAATGACACAGGAAGAAATCGGTCAAGATGCAGAATCCACTTTTTCTGATGACCTTAATAATTATGATGCTTATATTGATCAAGAAAATGGTACCTCAGAGGATCTGAATCATGATGTTGTTTACTCTGATCAAGAAAATGACACATCAGACCCAAAAACGATATCTCCGTCAGGCAATTTGCCCTATCGAGCAAGAAGGATTGCGTTCAATTCTGACGGCACCAAGTTAGCAGTATTAACCGATGAAGGAGGGATATGGGTTCAAGATCTAACAGGTGAAAAAAACTTTATATTTGAGAAAATTAATCAAGAAACTCGTTTTTCTTCAATTGGGGATCATGTCTTTTTTTGGGTGCCTGGAACCTCAAATTTTATCGTTCATCATCCCGGTGAGAATAAGTTGCTAGCGTTTAATGTGGATGATTCAGTTATTTTAAACGAAGTCGAAACTATACCAAAGTACCACGGGTTTGAATGTAGTTTGACGCTTATGGGGATAATTTGCTCAGGATTCATAAATGAGCCCGGAAGAGGTGGATTTTATCATGTTCAATTAATTGATGAATTAACTTTAGAATTAATTATTAATAGTGGCAGGTCGGGTCATAGAATATCAAATTTTGTTATCTCACCAGACGGAAGCAAATTTATTCACAATAATATCGTTAAACAGATGATATGGGATGAATGGGTCTATGAAGAACCAGAAACAATTATTGAATTAACTAAAAATTGTGATCCTAGTGGTCATACTAGTCCCCCACATAAATGGTCAAGTGCTGGAAAGTTTATTATTCAGGTCAAGCAGCATAATGTGCTTTATGACCCATGCGCCTGGATTTACAATGTAGAGAACAATTATGAATTTATTGATATTACTAACATTGCTTACCCGACCAGAGATGTAACCCTATTGTTTGATCATATAGAATTTTCACCTGCAGATGACAAATTTGCGTTTATTCAATATCAATATGAAGCAATTATTGATTTTGAGAAAATGGAAAGCACTTTTGATATTGATATCGCCCTCAAAGTATTTGATTCAAACAGCTTATTAGAATTACAGGTTTTATCGTTTCCAAATGAACTACATGAAAGTTTGCCATTAGGGGATTTTGTTTGGTCAAATGATGGCAACTATTTAGCAGCAATCTATTCAGGTGGTGTGCTAATTTTTGATGTAAATAGCGGTGAACAGGTGTATTATTTAAAGTATGGTGGTGATCAATAATAAAGCACTCACCACTTAATGCCAAAATTTTTAGACACGGTCAAAACCCTAGAGAAAAGTAGAACCTGAGTTTATCAAACTAGTGTCCTGAAGAAAGGCGAATTAGTGAATTTTTACAGATCCTTGAACCTCAGTATCGGTCACTATCCCAATTCCATTGATAGTTATCATACCAGATCGGATTGGACGAAGAATTTTTATTAACGGCTTGAGATTATTTCCGGTCTGCCAAGGTGAAGAGAGAGTTGATTAACAAAACAATCAGATAAATTATTGTGTAATAATGGATGAAAATTTACTATTATGCATATTATTGTCTGATAATATCTGTAGGTGCAGACCTCCGTGTCCGCCTTGCGCAGCAACCTTTGGGCAGGGCAACCACAGCTCAACTCGAAGAGCGCTTCGCAGAGAGTGCTGCGGGAAGGGTTGCCCCTGCGGGTAATGAACTCTATTAGACGGTATCTTTTCAACCATCTCGTGAATTATCTTAACTTTCTTGTCTCTTTGATTTTGGGTGATCTGTACTGCTGTTTCATAGCTTGTCGGTTTAACCTTGCAGATGACGGCCATGCGTCAGTTATAGACCTCCTTAAATGACTGGTTAGTGTCCTGTAAATCGCTTTTTTACCCGTAAAATTGGTGATAAATGCAAAAAGTGAGAAACTCAGGTGCTCTTAAAAACATGAAATATGTTGAGGTGCTATATCCTTTGAATCCTTAATAGCTGGGAATCTCTGAACTGGTCTTAAAGCCAGGAATGGAAAATGCTTGAGGTTAATCACATAAAATCAACCAACAAAGTATGGCGTTCCTTCTTCTTTTTATCATTATGAGAAAATAGCCTTGAAAATTAATATATTTTTAGTATATAATATTTTTAAGTTTCCTTCAAAAAAAGTCAGCGAGGTATATCATGCAAACCGCCCGAGACCTTCGCAAAATAATACTGATCCTTTTATCCCTTACGATGATCGCCTGTGGTTTATTGCGACCCTCCCCAGAGATCACCAATCTGCAAAGCACCATTGACGCCCTGACCAGCCAACTCGAACCGATCACAGAAGACTCTCAACCTGCAGCACAAACCCCAATGCCTACGATCCCCATTGAAATTGAGACAACACCGGAAGTCACATCAACAGAATCGCCGATCGAAAATGCTTTGGAATATATCAATCAATACGGGGGCAGCACAACAACAGTTGCGGTGAAAGGAAACTATGCCTATATGGGGCAGGGTCCTAGGATGGTGGTTTTGGATATCTCCAACCCCACCTCACCGGTTTTCATCAGCGATAGTGAACCACTGCCCGGGTTGGTAATGGGTGTGGAAGTTGAAGGCGATTATGCCTATGTCACCACAATGTATTCGGGTTTGAACGTCTTTGATATTTCAAAGGCAGACCAACCCAGGTTGGTCAGCAAAGTTGAGCCAAAGCACGCCGGCTGCGGCCCTTTGACCCTCAATGATGGGATAGCTTTTATAGCCTGCAATCCCAGTGGGCTGTTTGTGGTGGATATCAGTGACCCAATTTCACCCACAATCCTCACCAGCGATACTATTCGGGGAACAATGATATCCATCGCAAGGTTGAACGAATTTATTTATCTTGTGGATGTCACTAAAGGAATCGTCATTGTCGACATTTCTGATCCCAGGAGTCCGCAGCAGGTTGGATTCTTTGCTGACGAAACAATCCCCAGTTTAGGCGGGGCCTTTACTCATTCAATTGACATGTGTCAGAACGACTTGTGCCTGGCAGTCGCCAACCACGGATTTGTCATCCTTGACCTGGCTGATCCGGTCAACCCCACCATTAAAGCCAGTATCACACAGTTTTGGTCCTCAGGGATCATCACAGATGACAGGTTTGCCTATCTGGTAGATGATATTGAAGGGGTGCGTATCTATGATATTTACGATCCATCCAATCCGCAGCAGGTTGGGCTTGTACCAACATCCATTGGGGGCTTTGAGTTTTCAGTTGAAGAAATCACAGAAAGGAATATTACCATCGCCGAGGATATCCTCTACATCCCCGACCAATCATACGGACTTACTATTGTCGACATCAATGATCCCTCGCAGCCAATTCGGGTAGGCGAATACATGACCCCTGTTCCGGATATGATCATGGATATTAAGGTTGTTGGCGATTATGCGTATGCCGTTAACCGCTTTTCAGGGTTTCGAGTTTTAAATATCGCAAACTTAGACAATATCGAAGAAATATTCTTCGATGACGAACGGAAATTCCTCACATTGCAGATTGGCTTAAGTATTGAAGTCATCGGAAACCATGCCTATATTGCGGATGCCAATTACCCACTACTCATCCATGATATTTCAGATCCCTATCAACCAAAGCAAGTGGGTGGTGTCGATGGTGGTCCTGCCTGGGATGGTGCTTTTGATCTCGCCATTTCTGGTAATTTCGCTTACCTTTCAGGACAAGCTGGCAATCATGCCATATACCCTGGCAGCGGCATCTGGGTCATTGACATTAGCGATCCAACCAACCCAATACCGATCAATTTCCTCGACCTGCCTAATGAAAAATGGTCGCTCTCGATCCACAGTACTGTTCTATTTGCGCTGGATGGTTCGCCT
>SLIC01000020.1 GCA_007135845.1 Candidatus Brevefilum sp. | reverse complement strand
GACTGTTGAAATTTGCCCGTGAGAGGACTGTGATCCCATTGGGCAGAACCATGCGAGTGATATCATCCTGGCTTGGTAAGGCGTTTTTATGATTGTTAAGACTGGAAGCGTGCTCGTATGTACTTTTTCTCATTGTAAAAGGTTAACTTTCTTGCTCAATGTTTGAACTGCCAGGGGTATAGAATCCGACGACACGGTTGTCAGGATTTAGATAGGTTTGGGCGGTTTGAAGCACTTTTTCAGGTGTGACCTGTGCAATGTGATCCACATAGTTTACAAACCAATCGTAACTGGCAAACATCTCTGAATAACCCAGCCAAAACGCCTGGTTGGAGATGTTTTCTGCGCTGAATGCAAATAAGGCCTTCGCTTGTTTAACCGCCCGGTCTATCTCTGCCTTGGTCACTGGAGACTCCAGTACCCGCATGATTTCCTGGTCAACAGCATTGAGCACTTCTTCAGGGGTGTGGGCAGGGTGAACTGTCAGGTTGATGGTGTAAAGGTAGGGGTCTAATGTGGCTTGTAAAGAGCCATGGCATGAAACTGATATTTCTCCTTCAACCAAAGCACGATAAAGGCGGCTGGTTTTATTGCTTGTCCCACCCGAACCAAACATATTCAAGCTGGTCGGGCCAGTGAGCAGGCTGTCGAGGATGGTCAGGGTAAAGAAATCCGGGTTGTTAGCACTGGGTGCCCGATAGGCAATTTGAACATAGCTGGTCTCACCAGGTCCGATCACATGCGCCCTTTTCTCCTCACCAAGCGGCGGGTCGTTTTCCACTTCATCGTTGATCACTTCGCCAGGCGGTAAGGTTCCAAAGGTGTTTTCAATCTTTTCTAGCATTTCGGCTGTTTTAAAGTCTCCCGCGATTGCCACAAGCGCATTTGCGGGTTGGTAATACCTACGGTAATGGTCGTAAAGGTCATCACACGTGATCTTGGTGAGGTCCTCTTTTAGTCCAATGACCTCATGTTGATAAGGGTGTTGTGTAAAGGCTGCACCTTGAACGGCTTCAGCCAAAAGGAAAAGGGGCTGGTTTTCATTTCCTTCTCTTTCAGAAATGATAACGGTACGTTCACGCTCGACTTCGGTGGGGGTATATTGGCTGTTGATCATACGGTCAGCTTCTAAAGCAAGGCTGATATCGAAGAGGTGTGCTGGCATCGTTTCGAAATAGGTGGTCCAATCCAGGTGGGTTAGGGCATTCCAAACACCGCCCACCCTGGAAATTTCCCGATCGAGGATCCCAGCTGGAAACGCCTGGGTTCCCTTAAACTGCATATGTTCCACCCAATGTGAGATGCCGGTCGTTCCACGTATCTCATTGCGTGAACCTACGCGGTACCACACCCACGTGCTGATGATGGGCGCGGTGTGGATTTCTTTCAAGTGGACGTTTAACCCGTTGGATAATGTTGTTAAGTGTGGTGTATGTGTCATAAGGTATGCTCAAAATTGTTTTATATCCTTCAACAGTTGCTTGTTGAAGCGTTCCAATCCAGTATAATTCAAAAAAGTTATTATGCCCATGATTATATGCGAAGAATGATTTCAATGGGTGCTGGTTTTGATCAGAAAGGTAAGCTTTAGCTTTGAGTTCTAAAAAACAGTTTCTTGTTGCAGTGATCGGTGCCGGCCCAGCCGGTTTATATGCCGCGCAATACTTAGCTCGGCAAGGGGTCAAGGTGGTTCTTTTCAATCGGGATATCAAGCCAGGTGGCTTGGCCGAATATGGTATCTTTCCGGACAAACATAAAATGCGGAAGGGATTGATGGCCCATTTCAAGCGCATTCTCGAGAAGCCGTCTGTAAAGTACCAGGGCAACATCACCGTAGGACAATCGGGTGATGTCAAATTAGATCACCTTCGCCGGCTAGGGTTTCAAGCATTCATGGTCACAACTGGTGCACAGCAGAACAACTGGTTGGGATTGCCCGGCGAAGACCTGGAAGGGGTGTATCATGCCAACAGCATTGTTTTTCACTATAACCGCCTGCCACTAAATGCCTCAGATCAGGTTGACATTGGCCAGCAGGTAGCTGTGATTGGTGTTGGTAATGTCATGTTGGATATCGTTCATTACATCAAACAAAACCATCAAACCGATACAGTGACAGCTTATGCCCGGCGGGGGCCAACAGAAGTGAAGTTCGATGTGGAAACCCTCGAACCCGTGGCAGGTTGCCTCGATTATGAGGCGATCAAAGCGGCAGTTAATGAAATAAGCCATGAGGTTGAGAATGTCGGTAAGGATGTGAATGATTTCTTCACGCTGTTATCAGCACCTCGTGAGGAATTCCATGACTGTAATTCGGGATTGAAGTTCCGGATGAAATTCTTGCGTACCCCAAAGCGTTTGATGGGTGATAAAGGTGGCTTGAACGGCCAACCAGGACGGATCAGTGCAATTGAATTTGAGATTAACCAATTGTCGATTGAAGATGGCAATGTGGTCTCTCGTGGGACAGGGAAAACAGAGATTGTTCCTGCTGGCGTTGCGGAACCAGCTGTTGTTTCCATCCGAATGGTACCAGCTCAGATCCACATCCCTGCCGCTCTGATGGCTCAGGTGGCGGCCAAGCCTCCCCCCATTCTG
>SLIC01000221.1 GCA_007135845.1 Candidatus Brevefilum sp. | reverse complement strand
CTTGAGGCGGTTGATCAACACCTGGCAACAGATCACGGCATCCTGTTGTTGCAGCCTGCCTTCACACAGTACTACCTGCACCTGGGTGAGATTTCCTCTTATCCGCCTGGATATAAAGAAAACGCCAGCGTGTTCTGTCATACCAACCCGTGGGTGATGATTGCTGAAGCCATCCTAGGCAATGGTGACAGGGCAATGGATTATTACCTGCGGATTAATCCCTCCCAGCGGGAGGGGATCAGCGATTTGCACCGTTGCGAGCCCTATGTTTATGCACAAACCATCGCCGGCACAGACAGCACATCCTTTGGTGAAGCCAAGAATTCCTGGCTGACCGGTACAGCTGCCTGGAATTACGTCGCCATTACCCAATGGCTGCTTGGTATTCGGCCGGATTATGATGGTTTACGAATTGAACCCGTGCTGCCCGCCGGCTGGGACGGCTATTGTGCCACCCGCAGATTCCGGGGTGTATTGTATGATATTGAAGTCATCCGGCAGGGTGCAGGTAATGACCTCACGATATGGGTTGCCGGTGCACAAATAACGGGCACCCTGATCCCCAAGCCCTTGGCAGATCGGGTTGAAGTGAAAGTCATTATCGGACGAAAACCCGTGTAATGATGGCTGGTTGTCCACAACAGGCAGGATAATCAAGGTACCAGGAAAGAGAGCATAAAGTGAAAAACTATGGTTATTTCGACGATGATGCCCGTGAATATGTGATCACAGATCCGCAAACACCTGTCAAGTGGATCAATTACATTGGTACCCTGGCATTTGGTGGGTTTATCGACCAGACGGGTGGGATGTTGATTTGCCAGGGTGACCCTGCCTTAAACCGCATGACCAAGTACCTCACCCAGGATCCGCCTTCTGAATTCAGGGGGACGACGCTTTATGTGCGACTACCAAATGAGGCGGGTGGCTATACGGTCTTTTCGCCGTTTTACGTCCCTACGCTTGTGCCGCTAGACCGGTTTGAGTGCCGTGTTGGGTTGGGTTACACCACCTTCATCTCTGAATTCCAGCAGATCCGCATCCAGGTGCGGGTGTTTGTGCCGTTGGGAGAGGCTGTTGTGATTCAGCAAGTCAGGGTTTGGAACCTTGCCGCAGAGGATCAAAGCATTGACCTGATCCCGGTGGTAGAATACACCCATCCCGATGCCCTCAAGCAGCTTAATAATGCCGATTGGGTGCCGCAGACCATGGTTTCTTACCTGGATGAAGCGCCGAGCGGGTTGAAAGTGCTCAGCCAATCACCGTTTATGTTGAAGGATATTCGCAGGAATTATTTCACCAGCAACCTGCCGGTTGAGTCTTTTGATACAGATCGCCATGCCTTTCTCGGCCAGCACGGCTATGGCACCTGGGCATCCCCCTTGCGCTTGCAAAATGAGTCGCTGGGAAATTCCCTGGCTTTGCGCGGTGACAATATCGCTGCCATAATGACGCATTTGGGCAGCATCCCTGCCGGTGAAAGCCGTAGTGCGATATTCTTGTTGGGGCAGGCTGACAGTGTTTCAGCGGCAATGCCGACCATCACGCGCTTTCGAGATGTAGCCATTGTCGATGAGGCTTTCAATACTTTGCAGGTTGAATGGGACAGAATCCTTTCAACAGCTCAGGTGAACACCCCAGATGCAGATATGAACCGCATGCTCAACATCCACAACCCCCGGCAGTGTGTGATCACGATGAACTGGTCGCGCTATTTGTCCCTCTACCAGTTAGGGTTTGGCGCGCGTGGGATCGGCTTCAGGGATAGCTCTCAGGATGTGATGGGTGCTTTAATGGGATTACCGCAAGCTTCGAAAGATTTACTGCGCAAGCTGCTGCAGGTGCAAAAACGGGATGGGTCTGCCATGCACCAGTTCAATCCCCTCACAATGGTTGCCACCACGGGTGAGGCTGGGGCTGAGGAAGGCAGCCCGGACTATTATAGTGACGATCACCTGTGGGGTGTGTTGGCAGTGACGGCGTATCTAAAAGAAACCGGCGATTTTGACTTCCTTGATGAGCAGATTGCCTTCTACGAAAAGGACTCAGCTGGTGATCCCTGCGAAACCGCTTCGGTATTCGAGTACCTCAAACGGGCGCTGGCATTTACGCGTGAGGATACCGGGCGGCATGGCTTACCGCTGCTGGGATTTGCTGATTGGAACGACACCGTTAACCTGCCCAGGGGTGCCGAATCCTTGTTTACGGCGCATTTGTACGGCTGGGCACTGAAAGAAATGATAGCCCTGTGCCAGCACATCGGTGATCCAGAACTTGCCCAGCTTTACCAGGAACATTATGAGGTCATGCGTGAAATCGTTAACCAGGTTGGTTGGGATGGAGACTGGTTTATGCGTTATTTTGACCACCGTGGAGACCCAATTGGTTCTCATCACAATCCCCAGGGAAAAATTTATGCCAATGCACAGTCATGGGCGGTCCTTTCAGGTTTTGCCGCACCAGAACGCGCGCGCAGAGCCTTGGATGCAGTTTTCGAGCATCTTAACACCAGCAAAGGCATCAAGCTGAGCACACCGGGATACGATGGTTTTGATCCTGAAAAAGGTGGCGTCACAACTTACCCGCCTGGTGCCAAGG
>SLIC01000039.1 GCA_007135845.1 Candidatus Brevefilum sp. | reverse complement strand
TGATGAATCTCTTCAAGAAAAATTATGGGAAATCAGTGAAAAGATGACCGGCCTGAAAACAGATTAACCAGGTTAACCAATGGAATAGATCTGAAACATAACAATTTAGAAGTTTTCTGCCAATCCTCAACCAAGAAAAAATCTTAGGGGAATGTGCAACCGGCTGCGCCAGGCGCTTTCATGATGATCAGCTCCTGGGAAAAAACGCGTCAGCCAATCCCTTCCCAACTCGTAACCTCTCCCTTGACCAATTTCATCCACTGCAGCCTGGCAAGGTCCATAATCGGCATCAAAACCCTCAGAACCATAATCAAAATAGAACTTGTGCTGTCCTGGTTCAGGAAGGTATTTGTTCAGGTAAGGGAGAATAACCATTTCTACCATCGGCCAGTGGATAGACAGACAACCAGCCCTACCAAAGACAGCCGGATACTCGATCAAAGCATAAAGAGAAATTAATGCGCCCATACTGGAACCCATTACGATCGTATGCGACAAATCTGGTTTTGTACGAAAATCTCTGTCCACAATCGGTTTGATAATCTCAACCATCAGCTTAAGGTATTGATCAGCAATAAAGTCAAAATTCTCGATATCCTTTCGCACTTCTTCAGGTAAAGATGCGATAAAAGCCTGACCCTCTGGTGACATAAAAGGGCGGGTTGGCAGGTAATCCCCTGGGCGGTTATCCGTGTTATCAATGCCAACCACAATCACCGGCTGGATGAATCCCCAACCACTGAGTTTGGCGATTGTTTCAGCAATCCCCCATGTGACTTGTGAATAGGCTTTTTCTGAGTAAAACAGGTTTTGACCATCCTGCATATAAATAACAGGAAAACGCTCATCCGGTTTTTCCTGATAGGTTGGTGGAACCCACACCCATACATCCCTGGGGAGCAGACCCTCAAACTTGAGAGCGGAATAACACTTCAAATCCATTGCCAATGATTTAACGCCATCGATATTAAGATTATTTCATCAGTTCCCGTGGTACCGGCAAACAATGCTGTTGGGCTACAGGTGACAAGTGGTTTTTATCAAAATATTAACGACACCTGTTAAATTTCTTGAGAGAATTATAGTATGATTCTAACCAGGCAATTTTGATTTTTTTTCACCAACAGAAAGACATTTTCCAGGCAATCATGGCCATCAAAAACAACACATTGCTTGATTCGATTGATGATTCATTTAAGGCTTAAGCAGAATCCTGGAATACCATCAGGAAATCCTTAAAGGAGGTTTGATATGGTGTACCCACTCTACCAGGTTGACGCTTTTACTGACCAGCCCTTTAAAGGCAATCCAGCCGCCGTTTGCCTTTTGGATAAAAAAGCAAAGGTCTCCTGGATGAAAGCAGTTGCCAGGGAAATGAATCTTTCTGAAACAGCCTTTTTATCCCCGGGTCGTGGGGGCTGGCGGCTGCGCTGGTTTACGCCCAAACAAGAAGTTGACCTGTGCGGGCACGCCACCCTGGCCAGTGCCAGGGTCCTTTTTGAGCGGCAGCCTGAATTAAGACCTAACCCAATCACATTCAAGACGCGAAGCGGTGATCTATTCGCTCGCTGGGTGGACGGTAGGATTGAATTAGATTTCCCAGCCATGACCTATAAGCGTATATCATACGAGAGCTTTGTCGACCGTGCCCTGGGTTTTGCCCCGATTGATGCTGTCTGGTTCGGTGATTATTACCTGTTTGAAGCTGAAGATGAAGACATCATCCGCAGTGTCAGACCTGACCTGGCAGGGATTGCTACATTCGCTGTGAACCAGGTGATGATTACGGCTAAAAGTAAAGATCCCAACTTTGATTTCGTCTCTCGCTTTTTCGCCCCCCAGCTTGGGATCGACGAGGACCCGGTTACAGGTTCAGCCCACTGCCTGTTAGCCCCGTTTTGGGCGAATAAATTGAAGAAAAATGAATTTACCGCCTACCAGGCATCGGCGCGCGGCGGCAAGCTCTACCTCCGCCTAGAAGATGACCGGGTGAAAATCTCCGGCGATTCAGTAATCGTCATTGAAGGGCAGCTGTACGATTAACAGGTTTTCCAAACCGATGTCCTTAAATAATCGTCTATCACGCTCTTTATCCAAACCCTTTGCCGCTCAGTTCAGCTCACTTCGAATCGCATATCTCTACACAAAGTGTGCCTCCCAGAGACCATCTCTAATACGACATTACCAGCCATGCAATTAACCTTTCTGGGAACCAACAACCTGTTACTCCGCAATTCTGGCACAACAATCTTGGTCGATCCACATTTCACCCGCCCAAGATTACGTGAATTAATCGGAAAAATCAGCGCCAACGCCCAGACGATTTCGGCAGAGCTTGATCGAAACGGCATCGATCATCTTGACGGGGTACTCCTCACCCACATGCATTACGACCACGCCCTGGATGCAGCAGAAGTCATCAGGCAGGCGGGCAGTGTGCTCTTCGGCTGTAATTCTGCCATGATCCTGATGAATCATGATGGCCGCGATAAACAACAAAGTTTTGAAATCACACTGGGTACAACCTATCAAATAGGTGCTTTCACAGTGACCTTCCACCCTTCCCAGCATCTTCCTTTTCCTGGCCTGGTTAATTGGCTGATGCCGATGGATGAGAACAT
>SLIC01000251.1 GCA_007135845.1 Candidatus Brevefilum sp. | reverse complement strand
CTCTACCGGCTGACGCCCCAAGAACCAACCCTGGAAGACATTTATTTTGCCCTGCATGAAGATGATCAGGAGGTGGCAGCATGAATTGGCGTGCTATTCAAGCAATTATCCAGCGAGATTTGCTGGCCGTCATACGCAGTAAAGGGGTGATGATTCCCCTGATCATCGTTCCCTTGGTCTTTATGATCATCTTACCCGCAGTTTTCGGTTTCTTTACCCCAATCTTGATGGAAATGCCCGGTGCAAACATGCCGGATCTGACCCTGTTCCTTGACCAGCTCCCACCGGCGATGCTGGCTAACTTTGAAGGGTATTCCATGGAGCAGTTAATGATTGTCTTTTCACTGGTTTATATGTTCGCACCGATGTTCCTCATCATCCCGCTGATGGTGGCCAGCGTGGTGGCAGCGGACAGTTTCGCCGGCGAAAAAGAGCGTAAAACCCTCGAAGCCCTGATTTACACGCCCACCACTGATCTGGAATTGTTCGTTGGCAAAGTGCTCTCAGCGATGATCCCCGCCCTGCTCGTTTCACTGGTCGGATTCCTGCTCTACACCGTCACCGCCAATCTCGCCGCCTGGCCAACCATGGGAGAAATCTTCTTACCCAACCTGACCTGGATCATCCTGGTCCTGTGGGTATCGCCGGCGACAGCCGCCATGGGGCTGGGGGCAACGGTGATCGTCTCGTCCAGGGTCAACGCGTTCCAGGAAGCAAACCAGATTGCCGGCGTGATCGTCTTACCGATATTGGCATTGGTTATTGCCCAGGTGACGGGCGTGATGTATTTCAGCGTCTGGCTGACGGCCCTGCTGGGATTGGTGTTCTGGATAATCGGCGGGGTGCTGCTCTACTTTGGCGTGCGCACCTTCCGCCGCAGTGAAATACTCGCAAAGGGATAATGGCTTTCACGATAAAGGCAGGATGTACAGTCTTTGATCTGCCGAAAAAGCATCAAGGTTAGAAGTATTCTTGTTTTTTGGGTGAATATAGTTACTGGAAAACCATCCGGTTCCATTATCCTACACATATTTGTATAGGATAATGGAACAACATTTTGAGCATCTAATGCAAGCTGAGAATTAGTATTTCTCGCGATAGAACCTGGTTAATAAGGCTAATCTCCAACATCAGGACGATTTCTCAATCATCCCAACGGCAATGGTTCTTTAGTTTGATGCAAAGACCCAATCCACCCCTTCCTGCTCGAAGAGTGCTCCGTGAAAGGTAAGTGCTAAAAATCTTTGCAATTAAGATCACGCTGATCAATCCAGGAGGTTGCACACTCTCCCGACCAGCGAGCGCTTTTGACCACAGATCTCCAGGCTTAACGTCTAACTATTTCTCAAACAGAGACCCCCGGGGTTTCTTAATTTTACATAGCCGGAAAATCCAGTGATTAAAACCCCGGGGGTCTTAATCACCAAATTTCACACCATCTCGTTGGTTCCTCATGATCATTTTTTTGTAGGGTGGGATGAAGAAGAGGTTTACGCGTTTTTAACCCTGGTGTTTGCGATTAATCAACACCTTCAAGACAAATTCAGGATCAACCCACCACCTAGGTGGATCAAAGTCGAAATTGGATAATCCAATATTGATTCCTAAAAAATTCCACAATTACGTCTGTTGTCCACTGTATCAACACTGGGTTTGTCTGCAACACTACTCACAAACCCCACATCTGACTTTTTGAGCATATCTACAGAAGTCTAAAAAAATAACGAAAACTGCTTCCAATGGTATCATCACATAGTATGGAAAAAGAACACATAGACTTATACATAGGCATCGATGTCCAAATCAAACGAGGCTGCCCGTATTACATCCTCAACGCTGACTTAGGGTATGTCGAATCGGGTTGGCTGACAGGTGCCAGTCAAGATGAGGTCTGCCAGCAGTTGCAAGAGCTTATAAACCGGCTGCTAACCAAGCCTAACATTGGAATTGCAGTTGGTATCGACGCACCGCGCATGGGGTTGATTTCACCCAGGCAATGGTACTGGCGAGGCGGCAAATGGCGCATGAAGACAGGCGTTGAAAAGGGCTTCGGCAGGCATTGTGAAGTTGTAATTAAGGCCCTGGGAATCGCCAACCCCCAATGGACACAAATGAAGGACTCATCACCCCCGTGGATGGCACTGGGTTACTTTCTATACGAAACACTTGAAGGTCTCAAACATGTTTATGAAGTCTTTCCGTCTGCATCCTATGCCATCCTGGCTGGAAAACAACATGTCCCTGTTGCGCTGTCCTTTGCTGAGTTTGCTCACGGCCCAAAAGACATGCTCGACGCCCGTATGTGTGCCTATACGGTTCATGCGTTCCTTCATGGGCATGGCTTTGAGGTGGGCGGCGGTGACGACCTGGGCACAATCATCTTGCCAGGCACGTTGCCAGTGATAAATTCATTCCCAGTATTACATTGGCCAGAGAAATGAAACCTAAGAAAGTCAGATTTCACATATCCAATCAAAGGAAAATTAGTATGTTCATGAACATTGTCTGAATGTCACACCTCTTTATTCTTCAATGAACCAAATTTTTTCTAAGTTAATCTGTTTGCCAAGTTTAGGTGGAACAAGTTAACTAGGAAAGGCAAATCGCACCATGAAACAGTCCCTCCTG
>SLIC01000195.1 GCA_007135845.1 Candidatus Brevefilum sp. | reverse complement strand
TTTAACGACACAACACGCAGGCTTGAGGCGCCATCATTAGAACATCCCTTTGGCACAGATACGATTGGACGCGATGTTCTGGCACGCACCATTTACGGCGGTCAAATTTCCCTGTTGATTGGATTAACGGCCGTAATTGTTCAGGTTGTGGTCGGTGTCTTAATCGGCGCACTTTCTGGATATTATGGCGGGTTGCTTGACAGCATTCTGATGCGTTTCACTGAATCCATAATGACCATCCCCCTGCTATTTTTGTTATTGGTGATGGCAAAATTCTTTTCAGGCCGAGTCCCAAATATTGACATGTTTGGTCGCACTTTTAGCGGCAGTGTGGTTGTGATTGTCTTAATCATCGGATTGACAACCTGGCCGCGCCTGGCTCGTATCGTCCGGGCAGAATTCCTGGCACTCAAAGAAAATGATTTTGTGCTGGCCGCCCGGGCAACCGGTACACCCAATAACCAGATCATGTTCAAACACATCCTGCCCAACACCATTGCACCCATCGTTGTAGATGCTACCCTCTCTGTAGCGGGTGCCATCCTGGCTGAAGCTTATATCAGCTTTTTAGGCTTGGGAGTCCAACCACCCACCGCAACCTGGGGCAACATGATCACTGGTGCAACCACTTATATTGAATATGCCCCATGGATCTGGTTCTTCCCGGGTGTTCTGATCTTATTAACCGTATTGAGCATCAATTTCTTAGGTGATGGCTTGCGGGATGCTCTTGATCCTCGCAGCAGACCGGAATAGGCACATGATGACACAAAAAGCAACCCCATTACTTAAACTGCAAGACCTTCAAGTTAAATTCAACACCCCTGAAGGCACAGTGTATGCGGTCAATGGTGTCTCCTTTGATATCAACGAGGGTGACGCATTGGCCATCGTTGGTGAAAGCGGGTGTGGGAAATCTGTTTGTATGATGTCAATCCTGGGATTGATTCCCATCCCGCCTGGAGAAATCGCAGCCGGTCAGGCATTTTTTCAAGGTACTGACCTCCTGAAGCTGCCAGAGAAACAGTTGGAAAGGGTTCGCGGTCAACAGATTGGCATGATCTTTCAAGACCCGATGACCTCACTCAACCCGGTTCTGACACTGGGTCGCCAATTGACTGAAGCCCTTATTCGCCATTATCAATTGTCTTCAGAAAAAGCCAGGGAATCTGCATTCGAGCTGATGCGCATGGTCGGCATATCCGATCCTGAAAGGCGCATTAACAATTATCCACACCAATTCTCCGGTGGGATGCGGCAACGGGTGATGATCGCCATGATGCTGGCGTGTAACCCCAAGTTGTTAATTGCTGATGAGCCAACAACAGCCCTAGATGTGACCATCCAGGCACAAATCGTCGATTTAGTCCTCGATATTCGTAAAGAACTGAAAATGTCTTTGATTTGGATCACCCATGATCTGGGTGTTGTGGCAAATGTAGCCGACCGGGTCCTCGTCATGTATGGCGGCACCGTGGTTGAAGAGGCGGATATCGATCTGCTTTACGAAGACCCGCAGCATCCCTATACCCTGGCACTCCTGGCGGCACTGCCAAAAGTTGATCAACGGCGTGAAGAGCGCTTAAAAGCAATCCCCGGTTCACCGCCTGTTATCATGGAAGCATTGACCGGGTGCCCCTTTGCACCCCGCTGTGAATTTGTGATCGACCGTTGCCACCAAGAACGACCATTGCTCGAGCCAATCAAGCCCCATCAAAAAGCCGCTTGCTTTGTAAACCCCCGTACAGGAGAACCGAGATGAACAGTCCCACGTCATCAAACCATGTGTTGGTCCGGGTCCAAGGATTAAAGAAACATTTTCCAATCAAACGCGGCATTATCTTTGAGCGTACGGTCGGTTTAGTTGAAGCCGTCAATGATGTGACATTTAATATCTACCAGGGTGAAACCCTGGGTTTAGTAGGTGAAAGCGGCTGCGGGAAAACCACGGTTGGAAGAACGGTATTAGGCTTATACCCACCCACGGATGGCACGGTTGTGATCAAAGAAATCAATGTAGCCAAAGCACATGGTGACGAACTCCGCATACTGCGCCGTAAAGCCCAAATGATCTTCCAGGACCCCTTTGCATCCCTCAATCCCCGCTGGACCGTCTCAGCCATCGTTGGTGAACCAATTAGCGTTCATAAACTTGAAAAAGATTCAAAGAAGAAAACTGCACGAGTCAGGGAATTATTGGAAATGGTTGGCTTAAGCGGTCGTCACCTGAACCGGTTCCCACATGAGTTTTCAGGCGGTCAACGTCAGCGCATTGGCATTGCCCGAGCCCTGGCTTCTGACCCTGATTTCGTCGTTTGTGATGAGCCCATCGCTGCGCTTGATGTTTCCATCCAAGCACAAGTGGTTAACCTGCTGGAGGATCTGCAAGCCCAGCTTGGGTTGACCTATCTCTTCATTGCCCACGACTTGAGTATGGTGCGCCACATCTGCAGCCGGGTGGCCGTCATGTACCTGGGATGCATGGCAGAATTGGCTGATAGCAACGCCCTTTATGAAAACCCGCTCCACCCTTATACGCAAGCCCTGCTTTCGGCTGTACCGGTACCAAACCCCAAAGCAGCCCGGCTTCACAAACGCATTGTGCTTGAAGGCGATGTCCCCAGTGCCATTT
>SLIC01000252.1 GCA_007135845.1 Candidatus Brevefilum sp. | reverse complement strand
ATGGCGATGTCACCACTGGCGGCCTGGATGGCCAATCGGATGGCATTGCCCTTGCCCTGGTTTTCATCCAGCAAGATGGCGCGAATAATCTCGGGGTATGTGTTTTCGAGCTGCTTGATAATTTCAGCAGAGCCATCTGTGGAGCAGTCGTCAACAATGATCACTTCCTTCTCGGTGACACCAGGAACATCCTGCTTAATCACGCGTTGGACAATCTCCCGCAGGGTTCGGCGCTCATTATAGACGGGCATTAAGACAGATAATTTCATTAACTACCTTTACTAGGTAAGATACGATTAGGATTATAACATTTGTGGCAGGTAAAAGCATGGCTGGGGACATGGGTCCTGGATATGGTTAATTTTTTACAATAGCCAGTTAGCTGTCATGCGCAAACAGTATCCATGCCTAAAGCTGACATGACAAAGCTTCATTGCAATCGTTGCAGCCAGGTTCGGTTTTTAAGAAAGTTTAAGCTGTTTTACGAGGTTTTTTTCTTCCGATGTGCTCTTAGCAATGATTGAATTCTAAGCAGTGTAGGTAAACCCCGCAAAGGTTTTCCGTTGATCATCATCAGCAAGCCCTCCGCCATTTTACGATTAAAGCGATCTCCACCCAGCATGACCAGTGTGCGCAGGGGTATCTCAGCCACGGTGGCTTTAATCATTAAGGCTGTTGGGTTATCCGGGTCGTCACCGATCTCAGATTTCATCTGTTTATGGACATACTTTAGAAGGCGGCGGGCAATAAATGAGTGCTGCAGATCGGCGATCGGTGTGTTGAGGGTGGCTTTTTCACCTTTGATGATGGTGTTTGGGGGTACTGGCCTACCCAATAAGGCTTCAAAATCAGCCTGGTTGATATTTGCGTCCGCAGGGAAATCCACATAACCTGGTAAGCGATCTCTTTCGGGAACCGGGAATCCAGCCTGGGTTGACTCCACTCTGACCTCGCCCTCCAGGTGAATTTGGCGTGAGGAAGCCCCGACCAGGATGCGGTAAAGCCCGGGTTCAACCTGCCAGTCATTAATGGCAGTACTGAAATGGGCAAAGGCACGTTTGTCCAGGGTAAAGGTAATCTGTTTGGCTTCCCCGGGCTGCAGGCTGACCTTTTCAAACCCCTTTAACTCCAGCTTGGGTCGGAAGGCGGTGGGCGAATCAGGGCTGATGTACAGTTGAACGATTTCCTTTCCCACCCTATTGCCGGTGTTGCGCACCGTTACATTTACTGTAAGTGTTTCCTGGTCAGTGATGATTTCCTGGCTGGCTTGCAAGCCTTCATAAGCAAAGGTGGTATAGCTGAGACCATGCCCAAAGGGGAACAGGACCTCTTTGCCAACGGTTTCAAAGAAGCGGTATCCAACAAATAAGCTCTCACGGTATTCAACGGTCTTAGGGCCGCCAGGGAAGTTGTTGTAACAAGGGGTATCTTCCAGACTGAGGGGGAAGGACTCTGCCAATTTCCCACTGGGGTTAATGATGCCGTAGAGGATGTCTGCCAGTGCGCCTGCGCCGGCCTGGCCGCCCAGGTAACCTTCTAAAACAGCCTGAACACTGTCAATCCAAGGCATCTCAACCGGAGCGCCATTGCTGAGGACGACCACCACCTGATCGTGGACGGCTGCTACCACTTCAACCAACCGGTTATGGCTTTCAGGCAGTCTGAGGTGAGCCCGGTCAAGACCTTCTACTTCAAAGGTGTCGGGTAAACCGATATGGATCACAACCACATCAGCATCCTTGGTAATTTGGACGGCTTCATTTAGTAAGACCTGATCGAAGGTCATACCTTGTTGGGGATAACCCTGGGCAAATGTGACCTTGTCAGCGCTGGCAATTTTCACCATCTCATCATGGAGATTGTCGAGGCAGGAGGGATTGATCAGGGAGCTGCCGGCGCCCTGGTAGCGGGAGGCTTGAGCAAAAGAACCCAGCAAGGCCACTTTTGCTTCTTTGTGAAGCGGTAATAGATCGGATTCGTTTTTAAGCAGTACCGCACCTTCCCCAGCAGCTTGTCGAGCCAGCATGTGGTGGGCATCTGCGTCATAGGTGAAGTCCTCTGAGAGGGTTGCCTGGGCTTTAAAAACCATTTCGAGGATGCGTTCCACCGCCTGGTCGAGTACGATCTCGTCCAATTCACCACTGCGGATGGCTTCCACAATCAGGGTGTCATTCTCAACAATACCCCCGGGCATTTCCAGTTCTAAGCCGGCCTGTAATGCGGGGACCCGCTTGTTCAATGCGCCCCAATCGGTCATCACCAAACCTTTGTGTCCCCATTTTTCTTTGAGTATTTTGCTCAGGATCAGGGGGTCTTCGCAGCAATAAGTCCCGTTGAGCTTGTTGTAAGCACCCATCAGGGTCCAGGGTTGGGCGCCTTTTACAGCAATCTCGAAACCTGCCAGGTAGATCTCGTGTAAGGCACGCATGTCTACAATTGCATCTATGGTCATCCGCCGAAATTCCTGGTTGTTGGCAACGTAATGTTTCAAGGATGTGCCGATACCCTGGCTTTGTACGCCTTGGATATAGCTTTTTGCGAGTTCGCCTGAAAGTAAGGGATCTTCGGAGAAATATTCGAAGTTGCGTCCGCATAAGGGTGAGCGTTTAATGTTTGCGCCTGGGCCGAGGATCACACCGACTT
>SLIC01000209.1 GCA_007135845.1 Candidatus Brevefilum sp. | reverse complement strand
GTGGAAGTCAGTTATGAAGAAATCGAAGAGGCCTTAAAGCAATTCGAAGGGACCGTTGAGCAAATTCCGCCGGCCTACTCAGCAAAAAGGATCCGCGGTAAAAAAGCCTACGAGCTGGCTCGAGAAGGTGAAGAGGTTGAGCTTGAACCCAAGGAAATTGACGTCTACCACCTTGAGCTGCTCGAGTGGGATACGCCTGAAGCCATCGTGGATGTGTATTGTTCCTCGGGCACCTATGTGCGTTCACTGGCAAATGACCTGGGTGAAGTGCTGGGCTGTGGTGGGCATCTGGTTGGTTTACGCCGGACCAAGAGCGGTGAGTTTGCTTTAAGGGATGCGGTTCCATTGCGCAAACTTCAGGAATCATTTGATTTAGGCGATTGGTACAAGTACCTGATCCCAGCTGCAGAAGCTTTGGGAGATTGGCCTTCGCGTGAATTATCCAATGATGAGGTTGACCTGGTCCGCCATGGTCATCGTGTCCCGGTTGAGGTCCCCCCAGAAAATCCTGACCATTGGGTCCGTGCAATCAGCCAGCAGGGTGAATTAGTTGCCTTGATGGAATATTTACCAGAAGAAAAAGAATGGCAGCCCAGAAAGGTATTCTTCACTTAGGGTTTCGTTCCTATCAACCAACTGAACTTATCATAAATATGCCCTCTACCAAGTGTGCTTCATGTTTTTCATAGACTGAAGGAGGGGAGCTTTTATGAGCGTGGGTCTTCTCTTTCTATGAAAGATGTCTTTCAACCTGATGTTAATTTGATTGATATTACGGCATGGCAGGCCATGCCCTATCAAGATACCTGTATCACCATCGGTAATTTTGACGGCGTCCATCTAGGGCACCAGGCGATCATCACCCAGATGATCCGAGCAGCACAAGAAAACAAACGCCCTGTGCTTGTGGTGACTTTCTTCCCCAATCCCTCTGTTTTTTTCAAACAACGTACAGCCTCCGGTGAAGGTTCGGAGGCTGGTTACTACCTCACAAGCCCTGGCGAAAAGGAGCATTTACTGCTTGGTCTAGGGGCTGATCGGGTGATCACCTTTCGGTTTAACCAGGAATTTGCCAACCTGAGCGCAGAGGCTTTTGTCTCTGAACTTAAAGAGAAATTGGGATTAGGTGTTCTGGTTGTTGGTGAAGATTTTGCGCTGGGGAAAGACCGCCAGGGTACCATCCCAGTGCTCAAGGCCTTAGGCCACCAATATTCGTTTTCAGTGGAAACCATCTCACAAATAAAAGTGAGCGATACAGAAATATCCTCCACCATGATCCGCCGCCTGCTGGAGCAAGGCGCTGTTGGGAAAGCGGCGGAACAATTGGGGCGCCCCTATCAAATTCCAGGCGTGGTGACGCACGGTTCTGATCGGGGCAGCAAGATCGGATTACCCACCGCCAACCTGGACTTTTGGCCTCAAAAGAAACTGCCGACAGTCGGCGTCTATGCCACACTCGTCTATCTTCAAGGTCAGGTTCTTCAGGGGATCACCAACATTGGATACCGTCCCACCTTTGAAAACCAGGAACAGGTCAATATCGAAACGCACATCCTGGACTTTGCTGGTGACATCTACGGAGATAAGATGCGCCTGGCTTTTATTGAGAAGCTCAGGGACGAGCAGAAGTTCTCTGGCGTTGATGCTTTTTTGGCTCAGATTGAGCGGGATAAAGCCCAGGCAAAAAGGATCTTCCAGCATGTCAAAATCTAGACGTATCTACCTGCTCAACCCCAAGGATTACAGCCCGGAGACGATCGCGGTTGCTTTTGCCAAGACTTCCCGCTCTCCTAAGCCGTTTGATGAGATTGCCGATGAATTAAACGATGAGCAGTCAGCCCGCTTTCATGAAAAATGGGTGGTTGGTTATGGGCATGCTTCAGTTGCGGAGCATGCCGTTTTGCATCTGGCATTGGAAAACGTTTCACGTTTGGCAATTGAAACCATCGAAGGAAATCGCCTGGCTTCTTATACTGAAAAATCAACCCGCTATCAGCAGTGGGACCAGGATGCCTTTTATGTGCCGGATGAGTTGGTGGGGCATGCTTTGGAGGGTGAATACATCGATACCTGCCAGCGCTTATTCGACACCTACCTTGGTTGCGTCACGCGTGTCAAGGCTTGGTTGTCTGGGTCAATGCCCCAGAAGGACGGCGAATCAGAACAAGCTTATGAACGCCGGCTGAAACCCGCGGCTGTGGACATCTGCCGTTTTCTCTTGCCGGCGGCATCCTTGGCAAACGTTGGGGTGACGATCAACGCCAGGTCCCTGGAATATGCCATTTGCAAAATGCTCAGTTCTTCACTGGCAGAAGTGCGCGCAATTGGTCAGGGCTTGCTGGATGTTGGCAAGGATGAAACGCCAACGTTGATTAAGTACGCTGCCTGCAATGCTTATTTGTTGGCTGTTGAGCAGAAGATGGCAGCCTGCAGCCGTCAAATCAGTGACCCGGGTGCAGATCAGGATGACTTTTGCCTGCATGCCTGGGATGCAGACGGTGAGGCACGGGTTCTGGCTGCGATCCTGTTACGTTTTAGCCCGGCTTTGGACTACCAGCGTTGTTTGGACTATGTGCAGCAGCTCGCGCCGGATCAAATGGCAGCATTGGTTGCTGAATTAATGGCTGACCGGGGAAAATACGACCAGCCTTTACGTGAATTTGAATACGCCCAACTGACGGTAGAAGCGGTGATGGACCAGGGCGCATATTTCGAGTTCAAGCGGCATCGCATGATGACCCAGACCGTGCAGCCCTTATCGGCTGCTCTGGGCTTTGCGGTACCCACCGGCATCACAGAATCTGGCTGTGAAAGTCAATACCTGGCTGCCATGCGCCAGGCGGCCGATCTCTACGATCGGATTGCAGATTGGAACCCAGCGGTAGCCAGCTACCTGATTCCCAATGGTTTCAACCGGCGCGTTTTGTTCACGATCAATTTGCGGCAAGCGTTTCACCTCTGCCGCCTGCGGGGGGCCAGTAATGCCCATTTCTCCATCCAGCGGGTTGCTTACCGCCTGGCAGAAGCGATCATGCAGGTCTACCCCCATTTAGGGCACTACCTGGAGTTACCGGCTGACGCGTCCTGGGGTTCGATTGACGCGCAGCATTTCACGTCTCTTAAAACGCATTAATCACCCTTTGGTAAAAAAATATTATTTGGGGTGTTTTGATGATGTGGGTATGATATAGTTAAGCGCAGTCATCAAGGAGGAAGTATGGATAAGCCCAACACAATCACCCGCATCTTTTGGAGCCAGGATCAAAATCGTTTACGAGCCTTTTGGCGTTTGGGATTTCATACCGCGCTGGTTTTGCTTCTGACAGCCTTGTTAACGGTTGGGTTGCTGTTCCTGGCGGTGACTTTTGATGTTGCTACCGGGACAGGGCTGCAAGATGTGGTGACGGGAACCGGTCCGATTGAGCTGATGGATGCCCCCTGGGTCAACCTGGTGATCGCCCCACTGGCGACTTTTCTTGGGATCATTGCGGCGACCTACCTGGCGGGCCGCTGGTTTGACCGCCGATCGTTTAAGAACTTTGGCATCACTTTTTCTAAGCACTGGTTTACAGACCTGGCTTTTGGCCTGGGTTTGGGCGCTGCCCTGATGGGGTTGATCTTCCTGATTGGGTGGTTGACGGGCAGCCTGCAGGTGACCGGCTATTTTGTCGTTTCCAACGCCAATGGGGGGTTCCTGTTGTCCTTGCTCCAGGCGCTGGTGTTTTTTGTGTTTGTTGGCATTTACGAAGAACTTTTATCGCGCGGCTATCACTTGGTGAACCTGGCCGAGGGGTTCAATGGCAAGCTGTTAAGTGAACGCTGGGCGTTGATGCTGGCGTTTTTAGTTTCATCTATCGTGTTTGGGGTGCTGCACCTGGGCAACCCCAATGCGACCTGGGTCAGCGCCTTTAACATTACGATTGCGGGGTTGTTTTTGGGGTTGGGCATGGTCTTGACGGGCAGCCTGGCCATACCAATCGGCCTGCACATTACCTGGAATTTCTTCCAGGGGAACGTATTTGGCTTTGCGGTCAGCGGCATAAACCTTGGCGCAACAATCATTGCCACGGAGACTGTGGCCAATACCTGGCTGGTGGGGGGAGAATTTGGGCCAGAATCGGGGCTGTTGAGCCTGGCGGCCATGTTGATTGGGGGGATATTGACGGTTTTGTGGATTCGCCGGAAAGGGCCAGTGCGCCTGAAAACAGACCTGGCGGTTTACGAACCATAAGCCTTTTATTCACCACAACAGGCCATTAACACAGGAATCTTGTTAGCAGAAAAAGATATCACCAATCCGAAAAATGGACCTGTCAATCTAAGAAAAATATCGCCAGATCAATTGTTAGGTATACGATCTTTCATAATCACATATCAATAGGATAACAGAAGCTTTCCTAGTTGGGAAACTGACCTCCACGACTGGTGCATGATGGCCACGCTCACATATCAGCATTGCGGCATGTTCACTACGAGAACTGCTGCGATGATGCATGTTTCAATCTGTTACGAAGAACCTATCCTTGGGAATTTCCGAAATAATGCTAACGACCTTGTTTCCAGAGATGTGTAATACGCCAGGGATATGCCCTGCGTTGTAACCCGTTTCCTCACGGACATCGATGATTATCGGTAGTTCACACCCCATCATTCATTGATAGGTTCCTCGGATTGAAATAAGTGATTCATTTTTCCTCCTCGATTACCTTAGAGAACGGGAATGATACAGGTTTAAATCCTTCTTTTTGTCCCAGCATTATCTGGAACCTTAGATTATGAGTATCGAATCCACTTAAGACCTTCGAGCCAGGAACTGGCAAAAAGCGCTCCGATTATTACCATTCCCCATTGTAAGGTGCTCAAGTGGGTGGTATCAAGAATTGATTGCACGAATGGGATCAGGGTCATTGCCAGGACAAATGCAATCATCCCAATCAGCCAGCCCACAGCAAAACGATTGGAGAGCAGTCCCTGTTTGAAGAGCGGCGTTTTTTCTTGTTTTAGATTAAGGGCCAATATGATGTGTCCCAACAACCAGGTGGAAAAAGCTGCTGTCCGAGCGCTTTGGATCTGATAGCCTAATGTCAGCGAGCCAAAATAGACTACCAGGATGGCAATTGTCAGACCAACCATATTTCGCAGGATGCGTTTTGTAACCTGTTTTGAAAGGAATGGACCTTTCGGACGTGGTTTGCGCTTCATTACATCCGGTTCTGCTGCTTCGGTTACAAAAATGGTTGAGGATGCCAGGTCCATCAGCAGTTCAGTAAAAATGATCTGGATTGGTGCCAGAGGGAAAGGTACACCAACAAGGAGTGGGAAGATAAAGATACTCAATAAGATCGCCTTAGCAGAGAGATAGTAAGTGATCCCTTTTGCAAAGTTGTCATAAGCCTTGCGACCAATAGCAACGCCATCTGGTAGGTGAGCTAAGTTATCATTAGTCAGAATAAGGTCGGCGGCTTCTTTGGCGACATCTGTTCCTTTTTGGCCCATCGCTATGCCCACATGAGCCGTATTCAATGCAGGCGCATCATTAATTCCGTCACCGGTTACGGCAACAGTCTCTCCCAACCGTTGAAATACTTGAACCAGGTTGAGTTTTTGCTCTGGTGTTGTACGGGCAAAAACCGATTTCTCCTGAATCATTTTTTCCTGGACATCATTGGGCATGCTCTCAAATTCCTGGCCCGTAATAATCGACTCTCCATCGATTCCCACTTCATGAGCCACAAAACCGGCTGTCTCGGGAATGTCGCCTGTGACCATGACCGTGCGCACACCTGCATCTTTAAGATTCTTGAGAGCATCTTTAACTTCCGGTCGGATTGGATCGCTGATCACGGCTGCACCAACAAAAATAAGGTTCTTTGGTTCACTTTCAGGCAGGCTGTTCTCTCGATAAGCATAAGCAGTGATTCGTTTCCCCTGTTTTGCAAGCTCGGTTAATTGGTTGATGATTTCTTTTCGCTCGTCTTCATGCCATGTCTTGATCTGCTTTTCTGCAGCATGAGAACTCAACCTTCGATTTGAGCGGTCAATGATGTACTCCGGGCGACCGGTAACGTAAATCAGATGCGACCCCTCCTGGCTGTATTCAAGTCTGCGATATGTGCCGCTGCGTGAAAATCCAATCTGATCGACCAAATGTCCAGGCTGTGTATACTCAAAATTATTCAACCCTTCGACAGCATCTAAAATAGCCAGATCGGTCGGATCATTCGTGTTTTCAGGAATTGACAGGCGAGCCGTCTCAAAGAACTTATCAACTTGGTTTTGCTGGTTGGGATCTAGTTTTTCAAACTCAGACAAGGTTCCATCAGCAAAAAGAATAGCAAAAAGCTGCATCTTGTTCTCTGTCATCGTGCCAGTTTTATCACTGAGCACAATATTGACTGAGCCGAGGGTCTCAGCTCCCTGTAATCGTCGGACAATCACCTTTTTGCGAGCCAGTTCTAATGCTGCCAGTGCTAAGGCCATTGAGATAATGATCGGCGGTTGACCAGGAACCATCAGGAAGGTCAGGGATAACCAGGTCAGCACCATTTGTTGAAAGTTGAAGCCCCGCAGCAAGCCCGCCAATGGCACTAACAGACTGACACCGACAGCCACAAACGCTAATGTCTTGGCTAAGCCGTTCATCTCTTTTTGAAGGGGCGTTAGCTCTGTGTCTCGCAAGGTTGATAATTCTGCAATATGTCCAAGTTCGGTATGTTCACCAACTGCCAAAACCAACGCCTTGCCAATCCCATCCATAACACTGGTACCGGCAAAAATTGCTGTTTTCCGTTCTGCTAATGGTGAATCGGGTTTGATCGTGTCTTCAGCTTTTTTGTGTACTGGGGCAGACTCACCAGTCAGTGTGCTCTCATTGACAATCAGACCGGCTGAATCAACCAGGCGAGCATCGGCCGGGATCCGGGTGCCAGAACGAAGGGGTAGAATATCCCCGACGACCACCTCTTCGAAATCAACCTCTTGTTGTTCGCCATCTCGTAGAACGATCGTTTTTGGCGTCTGTACCTCACGAAGTCGCGCCATGGTGCGGTCAGAGCGTGCTTTATTGAGCAAATGAACACCCACATACATGGCGACAACAAAAATCATCACTATTGCTTCGGTGTATTGACCAAGTGCCAATGAAATACCAGCGATTGTTAGCAACAGCACCATCATGGGTGATTTCACACTTTCCCAAAACAGAGTCCATAAGCTGGTTGGTCCTCTGTCTTCGAGCTGGTTACTGCCAAACTTTTCTCTATTTTGGATAACTTGGTTAGGCGTCAACCCCAGTTGTATATCTACATTTAACGAGTTCAATAATTCTTCCGCTGGAATTGACCACCAGTCTTCCGGCAAATTATCAGTTAAGGGATTGGGTTCTTGATTCATTTTTTTCTTTTCTCCTGGTTAACCCTTTTTTGTGGATGGGTTATGGATGGAAATGTTTTTAGATTTTTCGGCTAACGAAGTCCAGGAAATGCACAATCGGTTATCACCACTCACATTGCTCATATACCTTAATGCTAGACTTGATACAGCTCTTTGTCAAATTCTTTATTAAATCGATGATCTGAGATACATACTAGCGATTCAGACCCTGGCTTAACCTGGTCTGCCATAGTGTGGATAAATTGACTGTTTTTGACCCGTTAAATGGGTGCCGTTCACCAACGCAAGGAAGAATCAAAACCGCCCAATTGATGGACAGATCAGCCAATTTTGATTTATAATAAATAATCATTAGTCATTTAAAACAACCCAGCCCTGGAGTTCATGGTGCGTTTTGTCACTGTCTACTACACCCAAATCTGGCCTGCAATCTTAGCTGCCTTGCTGATGATTGTGCTGGCGGTTTACAGCATCAAAAATCGGGGCGTGCCAGGTGCTGTACCCTTTATTATCGCTTGCCTGTTAGGGTTTTTGTGGACGCTTGGCATCATCTTTGAATTTGCTGCTGCAAATTTAGATATGATTATTTTCTGGCGCAAGTTTAGCGTGATATGGCAATTACCATCTGCAGCCGCAATTACGTGCTTTCTGTTGGAATATGCCCGGCCAAAACGTTGGCTGACCCGCCGCAACCTGATTTTGCTGTGGATAATTCCAGTGGTGACCGCGGTGGTGGTCATCACCAACAACCTGCATCATTGGATGTGGGAAGATTTCCTCTATGAAGGTGGGCTTGTGCTGGTGTACGGTCCGCTCACCTCATATCTCCTTTCTTACATTTATGTTTTAACAGCCGTCAACCTGTTTGTTTTTGCCTGGTTGTTTATCTACGCACCACAGAACCGCTGGCCTGTTGTGATGATGATTGTTGGGCAAGCGGTTGTCAGGTTTTTTTATCTTACCGACTATGCAGGGCGGGCTGGATTCAATTTTCCATACACGGCGGTTGGATTGGCTTTTACGTCCATGATCTATGCCTTTGTTTTATTCCGCTTTCGCATCCTGGGGCCGATCCCCTTTGCACGCGAGATTGTGCTTGAGCAGATCCCCTTGGGCATTGTGGTGCTGGATCATTCACAACAGGTCAGCAGCATGAATCTGGCTGCTGAACGTATGCTGGGGGTGACCGATAAACGGGTCAATGGCAAGCCCATCGGCGATTGGCTGCCTGCCTATCCGCAAAATGTTGGGGAGGATGGGCGAGACCACAGACGTGAGTTTAAGCTGGGTAAGGGGAGGGCGGCGCAGGATTACGTCTTGGATATCATCCAGCTTAAGGATTGGCGTGACTTTCCCATTGGTCAGCTGCTGATTCTGAGGGATGTGACCGAACAACGCAGAACGCAGGCAAAGGTCCTCGAACAGCAGCGCGTTTTGGCAACCCTGCAGGAACGCGACCTGCTGGCGCGGGAGCTGCATGATGACCTGGCGCAGGTGCTGGCCTTTATCGATACCCAGGCCCAGGCAGTACGCCGGCTGCTCGGGCGGGGCGACCTGGAGACAGTTGATCAGTACATGGCGCGCCTGGTTGAAGCCGCGCGGGGCGGCGAGGTTGACCTGCGGGATTCGATCCAGGCCATGCGCTTGAGTTTAACCGAGCAAGGCCTGGTGGCGAAAATCGAGCAGCACCTCGAGCAATTTGAGCAATCCTACGAGATCCGCACCGACCTGAAGATGGCTGAAGCCTTTGATGACAGCAGTTTACCGGCCATGGTCCAGGTGCAGCTGCTGCGGATTTTGCAGGAAGCCCTGACCAATGCCCGCAAGCACGCCCAGGCCAACCAGGTTTGGGTTAAGTTTGATGTGATTGACGGCGCACTGTGCGTGATCGTTGAGGATGACGGCCTCGGTTTTGATTTAACAGCATCCCAGGCGGACGTGCAAAAGCATTTTGGCTTGCAGATGATGCAGGAGCGCGCCGTGGCGATCGGCGGAAGAATCGAGTTTTCTTCCCGGCCGGGTGTGGGGACGAAGATCGTGGTGTGTGTGCCGTTTAGAGAAAGCGTGGTGGGCGGATGAACGATCTAACCACTTTACGGGTTTTGCTGGTGGATGACCATAACCTGTTCCTGGAAGGGTTATCCAACCTGCTTGCTTCCGAGGGCATCCCGGTGGTGGGGATCGCCCATGACGGCTTGCAAGCGCTGAACCTGGCACGCCAGTTGAAGCCCGACCTGATCTTGATGGACATCCACATGCCGAAATGTGATGGGGTTGCTGCCACGCGCCTGATCAAGGCTGAGCTGCCGGAGATCAAGATTGTGATGCTGACCATGTCGGACGACGAAGGCGACCTGTTCGAGGCTGTGCGCGGCGGCGCTTCTGGCTACCTGGTGAAGAGCCTCGATGCGGGTGATTTCTTTGATTACCTGCAGGACCTGCATGCCGGGCACCCGCCTTTTTCGCCCGGTTTGGCTGAGACGATCCTGAATGCCTTTTCGGAGCAGCCCACCAGGCCGATGTACCAGGCCCGGCTTGATGACCCGGCTGCTGGTGGTGAGGCGCGCTGCGCCCAGCAATTAACCCCCCGTCAGCTGCAGATCCTGACGCTGGTGGCTGGGGGGCAGACTTATAAGGAAGTAGCGGACACGTTAAGCATTAGCCCGCGCACGGTCAAGTATCATATGGGGGAGATCCTAGATTGCCTGCACCTGGAGAACCGCGCCCAGGTGATTGCCTATGCCGCCCGGATGGGGCTGACGCGCAAGGAGGAGTAGTTTGTGGCCGGTAGACCACAGTTGAAAGATGAAAGCTCAAAGCTGAAAGCTGATAGTTGATAGCTGATAGCTCGTAGCTCGTAGACCAGATCGCACTCTGCTTGAGTTTAACAACACACTGATCCACACACCAGTAATTTATTAACATCACCGTTGAACTATAGGTTGCACACCCTACATGTTGTGAGCATTCTACAGGTTGTATACATTTCCAGGACGACACACAAATTCCTAATTCCCAATACCTAATCGCCTACTACCTATCCATTCCCTATTCACTTTTCACAATTCACCAATCCCTTAAGACTGTACCTTTTTTTCGCCCAGACTGTACTTAAGGACATTCCCTTGGGGGTGCTTAATTTTGTATGATGTTACTATCCACAGAAATGAGGCGTGATATGG
>SLIC01000160.1 GCA_007135845.1 Candidatus Brevefilum sp. | reverse complement strand
CACACGCTCACATGACGGTTGACGCGCCGGCACAGATGTATGCCTTGCTGTTTATACCCCAGGACCCCCGCAACCTGGTCTTTTCACCGCGCAAGGAACCTGGTTTGAAGCTCTATGCCCGCAAGGTGCTCATTCAAGAATTCTGCACAGACCTGCTGCCGCCCTATTTCAATTTCATCCAGGGTGTGGTCGACTCGGAAGACCTGCCGCTGAACGTCTCTCGTGAGAGTGTGCAATCCAACCGGGTGATGGCCCTGCTCAAACGCCTGGTGACTGGCAAAGTGTTGGATATGCTTAAGTCACTGGGTGATGACGAAGAAAAATATGAGATGTTTTGGAAAACCTATGGTTCTTTGTTGAAGGAAGGGGTCGCCATCGAACAGGATGAACCTGAAAAACTGTTCCCCCTGCTGCGCTTCCACACGAACAAAGACCTGGCGGGCTGGTCATCCTTGGACGACTATCTTAGCCGTGCAAACCCTGACCAAAATGAGATCTACTACTTCCTTGGAGAGGACCCCAGCGCCGTAAACTACAGTCCGCACATGGATGCTTTTCGCAAAGCCGATATTGAGGTATTGGTGCTGTCTGAACCTGTGGACCCCTTCATGCTGATGCAGCTCAACAGCTACCAGGATCACCCCCTGGTCAATGTTGCCCAGGCAGACCTGCCACAGGAGGCAGACGAAGCCCACGAAGAAGCACAATCCCCTGCGTTGGATCAAGCTGCTGTTGCGGATTTGATCGTACGGTTTAAATCCCTGTTAGGTGACAGGGTCAGCGATGTACGCACTACAGAACGGCTAACCGGTTCACCTGCCCGATTGGTGGACGCTGAAGGGGCACCGGATCCATCCGTCCAACGGGTGTATCGTATGATGGATAAAGACTTCGAAGTGCCGAAAAAGGTGCTGGAGCTTAACCCCAAGCACAAAATTATTGTCAGATTGTCCCAATTAAACCCGGCAGACCCAAAATTTGACCTGGCTGCTGAACAGCTCTTTGAAAACACCCTGTTGGTGGAAGGCTTGCACCCTGACCCAGTCAGCATGGTCGGGCGCATCCAGGATCTGATCGCCAGCGCGCTGGGTGAGGAAGACGACAGCTAGCGCAAGGCTTCTGGGTCAGCCGATCCACTCCAGGATGGTGGTTTCCCCCTGGCCAACACCTACACATAAGGTTGCCAGCCCGTAGAATGGTCTGCGGGCTGATTCTGCCCTGCGGCGCATCTCGTGCAGCAGGGTGGTCAGGATGCGCGCACCGGAACAACCCAAAGGGTGACCCAGGGCAATCGCACCACCGTTGACGTTGGAGATCTCGTGCGACAATCCCAAACCCTGCAGCACTGCCAGGGTTTGTACAGCGAAGGCTTCATTTATTTCAGCCAGTTGAATATCCTTGATGCTCAAACCAGCCCTGTGCAGGGCTTTTTCGGTTGCCGGGACGGGCCCGATGCCCATGATGCGCGGTGGTACGCCAGCCGAAGCCGCGCTCACCACCCGTACCATAGGCCGGTAACCTAATGCCTGTGCTCGTTCCTCCGCCATGACCAATAAAATCGCTGCGCCGTCGTTCAACCCTGAGCTGTTCCCCGCTGTGACGGTACCGCCCTCTTCGAAAGCTGGCCTTAACCGGCTGAGTGCTTCCATTGAGGTGCCTCGCCGGGGGCGCTCGTCAGTGTCAAAGCGGACAAGATCACCTTTACGCTGGGGGACGGGTATGGGCAGGATCTCCTCGGAGAATTTTCCGGCATCGATCGCGGCAATGGCGCGCTGGTGGCTTGCCAGGGCAAACTCGTCCTGTGCCTCGCGGCTGATGCCGGTCATTTCCGCAATATTCTCAGCGGTGACGCCCATCGATTCTGTGCTGTACTGTTCTTCCAGGCGGGGGTTGATCAATCGCCAGCCCAGGGTGGTATCATACGCCGTCAGGTTCCCGACGGGTCGCTCTGGCTTGGGCAAGACATAGGGCGCCCGGCTCATGCTTTCAACGCCGCCAACCAGGAATACCTCGCCATCCCCGGCTCGGATCGAGCGGGCGGCCGTGTTGAGCGCTGTCAGACCAGATGCGCATAAACGGTTGATCGTCACCCCAGGCACGGAGACAGGCAGCCCTGCTAGCAAGGATGCCATCCGGGCGATGTTGCGGTTATCCTCACCAGCCTGGTTGGCGCAGCCCAAGTAGACCTCCTCAACCAGAGTTGGGTCAAGGTCGTTTTTCTCGACAACGGCCTGGATCACCATCGCGGCCAGGTCATCCGGGCGGATCGTGGCGAGGGCACCCCCTAATTCCCCGATGGGGGTGCGCAGTGCATCAATAATCACAGCTTCAGGCATGGTATTGCTCCCATTTTTACTTGGTGGTTGATCAAATTTTACCACTTCGTAATAGGCATCGAATTACTCAGTTGTAGGGCGGGCAGGGCGGGTTGTGGTTTTCAACCCACCGTTATCAGAGCGGCACGCCTCACCCTTGCACACAACGCGGTTACAATAAATGTTGATCTTTATTCCGAACCGTGATCGTTGTTGGTAACCTGGTCCTACCGACAGCGAACCTTCGAGGTAATCTATGACAGAAATCTATGTTGATCTGATCAATGTACTGATACCCATTCATCAACAAGTGTGTGGAATCAACCCTGCCCTGCGCAGGCTTTATCCCGTGGTGATCGCCGAGGGGGATACCCTGCTTGTTCATGACTGTGACGACGCCCAACAATCCTACCATTTTGCAAAGTCGTCACCGGCCCCCATGCCAATCCCTACAGGCGTCAGGGCTGCCTTTCAGTTAGAAGATTACGGCGGGCGGATTGTGTGCGTGGTCACGCCAGAAGTGTTCGACAGCAAGGAAGGCTATGTGACCATCTTACATGAGTTTGTACATTGCTACCAGTACGAGACCTGTGAACAACAACTCAAAATGACATTGGATGTTGCCAGGCAAGCCCAGGAACAAAATAATTACATGTGGGAGATCCAGCATCCCTTTCCCTACCAGGCAAATGCCTTTATCCGGTCTTATGGAGCGTTTTTGCATGCACTTTCATTTGGCGCAGGAATGGATGACGAGCATCCAGTTCAAAACGCCCGCCAGGAGTTGCGTACTTATCTTGGACGGCATGATTTTGAATACATGGTCTGGCAGGAATGGAAGGAAGGGTTTGCGCGTTGGGTTGAAAACCGTTTGCAGGAAAAACTGGGGTTATGTGTGAACAATGGGGGAATGGATCTACCATTCAGTCGAGTGACCTTTTATGCTGGTGGGGCAGCTTTTATTGAATTCCTGGATAGGAGAACCCCGGGTTTGGTCAATGATCTGGCATTGTTGTTTTCAATAATGATGAAAACCACGTAATTAATGCATGGATCTAGCGAAATTAATGATAAACATCACCCTTGAATCGTGATGTGCATTTTGTCCTATTGGCATTCCGGCGGGAGATATCGAGTATACTTTAACAGGAAGTCCTGGAAGCTTCCTCACCCGATGATCTGTCCAGGACAATTGTTACCTTTAATGACATAAAGGAGGCTTGTTAATGCCCGCCAAGGGATATATTGAAGTCAACGAGTTGTATTGTAAGGCATGTGAGCTGTGCGTCACAGATTGTCCGCACGATGTATTAGATCTGGATATGGAACGATTGACATCCAGGGGCTTTCATCCAGCCTATATGGTGAATCCTGATGCCTGCACAGGCTGCGGTATTTGTGCCGTCGTCTGCCCGGATGCTGCGATCACCGTTTACCGTTATCAAAAGCAAAAAACGGAGGCGTAAAGATGACGAAGGAACTCATCAAAGGGAACACCGCGGTTGCTGAAGCCGCACTGCGCGCAGGACTTGAAGCCTATTTTGGATATCCCATTACCCCACAAACAGAATTGTTAGAGCACCTTTCAGGGCGGATGCCAGAACTGGGGCGCCCTTTTGTTCAGGCAGAAAGTGAACTGGGTGCGATTAACATGGTCTACGGCGCAGCCTGTGCTGGTAAGCGGGTGATGACCTCATCATCCAGCCCGGGCGTCAGCCTGATGATGGAGGGTATCTCCTATATTGCCGGTACCGAAGTCCCCGCGGTTTTTGTTGACGTGGTGCGCGGCGGCCCTGGCCTTGGTAATATTGCCCCTGCCCAGGGTGATTACAACCAGATCGTGCATGGCGGCGGCCATGGCGATTACCACATTATCGTCCTGGCACCTGCCAGTGTGCAGGAGGCGGTTGACCTGACCGGTTTGGCTTTTGACCTGGCAGATCAGTACCGTTCGGTCGTGTGCATCATGCTGGATGGCAGTCTAGGGCAAATGATGGAGCCGGCCGTCTTACCGCCCATGCAGCCCCTGCGAGAAGAGGGGCCGGATTGGGCCGTGCGCGGCACCAATGGTGGTGAAAGGCGCGTTTTAACTTCAATTAATTTAGATCCACCCGCCCAAGAGCGCATGAATTACCGCTTGATGACCCGCTGGCAGGAAATTGAAGCCAACGAAGTGCGTTACAAGGGCTACTACCTGGATGACGCAGATTTTGTGGTGGTTGGATTTGGTACCGCCGGACGGATTTCTCTATCGGCGGTGAGAGCCGCCCGTAATAAGGGGATCAAAGTTGGCCTGTTGCGCCCGATCACGTTGGCCCCCTTCCCCAAGGTCATTTTGGATGAACTGACCAATAAGGTGGAAGGTTTCCTGGTGGTCGAGATGAATGCGGGCCAAATGTTGGAAGATGTGCGCCTGGTTGTGCGTGGTCGTAAACCGGTTGAGTTTTTCGGTCGTATGGGGGGCGTGGTGCCCTTCCCGGATGAAGTGTTGGCTGAGATTGAGCGCCTTGCCGAAGGTCCGCTGACAACGGACGGTCACCCCCGAGACCGCTGGTTAGCCCGTATGGCTGATGTGATTGGATAAGGAGAAACGAATAATGGTTATGATGGACGTTCCTACCAAGGTTATTTATGATCGACCCGAGACGCTAGACCCGCGAGTAACCCATTACTGCCCTGGCTGTACCCATGGTGTGTCTCACCGGCTGGTGGCGGAAGTGTTGGAAGAAATGAACGAAGTGGGCAATACGATTGGTGTGGCTTCTGTGGGCTGCTCGGTGTTTGCTTACAACTACTTCAATATCGATTTTGTGGAAGCAGCCCACGGGCGTGCTCCAGCCATGGCTACCGGCATCAAGCGGGTGCTGCCTGATCGGTTGGTATTCACCTACCAGGGTGATGGCGATCTGGCTTCCATTGGCATGGGTGAAATTGTTGGTGCCGCCTCCCGGGGTGAATTATTGACAGTAATTTTTATCAACAATGCCACCTATGGAATGACGGGCGGTCAGATGGCACCCACCACGCTGCCCGGGCAGGTGACCAAGTCTTCACCCGCTGGGCGGGATGTGGGCAGGCAGGGTCACCCGATCCAAACCGCTGAACTGCTTTCGACACTTGAAGGTGCTGCTTATGTCGTGCGCCGCAGTTTGCACAATGCACGTGAAGTCCGCCGAGCGAAGCAAGCTATTCGGACGGCTTTTGAAGTGCAGAAGCATGGTTTGGGATTTTCTCTGGTTGAGCTGCTTTCAACCTGCCCCACGAACTGGGGGATGAGTGCCATCGAAGCACGAGAGTGGATCGAGGAGCGCATGTTCCCGTTTTACCCGCTGGGAGATTACAAAGTCGCCCCAGCAGTGGCTGAACTAAAGGTTTAAGGAGGGTTTCCGTATGCAACAAGAAGTAATAATTGCTGGGTTTGGCGGACAGGGTGTTCTTTTTGCCGGTCAGTTATTGGGGTATGCCGCCATGGATCAAGGCAAAGAAGTGACCTGGATTCCATCTTATGGACCCGAGATGCGCGGCGGCACGGCGAACTGTACCGTTGTGATCTCCGACCAGGAAATTGGTTCACCGTTTGTTAAGAATCCCTCTGCTGTGATTGCGATGAACCTGCCTTCCCTGGATAAATATGAAAATTTGGTGAAACCGGGCGGCATTTTGGTGCTCAATACCTCCATGGTCAATCGACAGGTCGAGCGTGATGACATCACCGTGGTGAACATCCCTGCCAACGAGATTGCGGAAGCTGTCGGCAGCAAACGCGCTGTCAATATGGTCATGCTGGGTGCCTTGCTGCAGAATGTTGACATTCTCCCCCTGGATGCCCTGGAAGCTGCGTTGGAGGCACATCTGCCTGCGCGGCATCAGAAGCTGCTGCCAGTCAACCTGGAAGCACTGCGTCAGGGAGCAGCCCATCGGGAAACCCAAACAGCATAAGCTTTGCTGAACTTGATTTAATGAGACCTCGGTGCTAAGGTGCGAAAACCGGGGTCTTTTCGCGCAGCCCATTAAATAAATTTCGGGGTTTAATAGCCGTTATAATTAGGTGTGTTATCTTGCTTGATAGGCTCGTTTTGCATCGGCATCTCCTGCCAATGCAAGCGCAGATCTTCCAGGCAGGATGCACTTTCTACTCTCAACCGAATTGGATAAGCTTATGAAAATTCCCATGTCATCCCCTGATCTCACCGATGCCGACCGACAGGCTGTAGTTGAAGTGGTCAATACCCCCAATCTTTCCATGGGACCAAAAATTGATGCTTTTGAGCGCGCCTTTTGTGACCTGACAGGTGCCCATTATGCGATTGGCGTGAATTCAGGCACAGCCGGGCTGCACCTGTGTGTGCGCGCAGCGGGTATTGAGCCGGGCGATCTGGTATTGACAACACCTTTCTCCTTCGTGGCATCGACCAACGTGATTTTGTTCGAAAAAGCCATCCCTGTTTTTATTGATGTGGACCCGGTCAGCGGGAATATTGACACAGAACAATTATCACTAGCGGTTGAAGACCTTTGTCTGGGAGGCGATGCGGCATGTCGCTGGCTGCCCAGACATTTACCGCCATTCAATGAGGGGCACTTGGCCGCGGTTAAAGCCATTCTGCCTGTCGACGTTTTTGGACAACCTGCGGATTACGACCCGATCAACGCTGTCGCACGGCAGTATAACCTGGCAGTCATCGAGGACTCGTGTGAGGCACTGGGTGGCATGTACAAGGATCGGCATGCTGGCACCCTGGGTGACACGGGTGTGTTTGCCTTTTATCCGAATAAGCAGATCACCACGGGTGAAGGTGGGATGATCATCACGGATGACCCAGAAGCTGCTGATTTCATGCGCGCCTTACGCAACCAGGGACGTGCTCCGGGTGATACCTGGTTACAGCACACATACCTGGGATATAACTACCGCCTGGATGAGATGAGCGCCGCTTTAGGCCTGTCGCAATTGGCGCGCCTGGAAGAAATTCTTCAAAACCGGGCCCAGGTGGCGGATTGGTATGCCAAACATCTGGAGAGGGTTAACGGCGTCACAGCCCCGCAGATCCTCGCCAGCACCACCCGTGTGAGCTGGTTTGTTTATGTGATCCAGGTCGCCCCAAAAATTGACCGCGATCGGCTGGCAGCCATTCTTACCAAACGCGGCATCCCCGTACGGCCATATTTTGCGCCGATTCACCTGCAGCCCTATATGATCGACCAGTTTGGTTTTCAACCTGGCGACTTTCCGGTGACAGAAGACCTGGGGAACCGCTGCCTGGCGCTGCCTTTTTCGGGTAAGATGGACGAAGAGGCTGTGGTGACCGTCTGCCAGAGCCTTGCCAAAGCCCTGATTGCGGCTGAATAATCGATCAAAAGCTGAGTGTCTGATGAATACCGAATTTGAACCGCCGCGCAAAGTGGGAATCTTCCTACAGAGTGGACTGATCCTGGTATTGGGCATCCTTGGGGGGTATTTCTTTTATCAAGCGACCCAGGATCCTGTTGGGGTAAATTTCCTCTTTAATATGTTAATTGCGCTGGTGCTGTTTGCCCCGCTGCCGCTGTTGGGGTACCGCCTGTATGCCCTGGTTAACGCGGGCTACATCCTTCGCCGTGACGGGTTGCTGATCCGCTGGGGATTGCGCCGGGAAGACATTCCCCTGGACTCGATCGAATGGATCCGCCCCGCCAATGAAGTTGGCTACCGATTGCCGCTGCCCTGGCTGCGCTGGCCGGGCGCGGTATTAGGCAAAAGGGTGGTCAATGAGCTGGGAGATGTCGAATACCTGGGGTCTGATACGGCGCACATGATCCTGGTTGCCACGCCAGGTAAGGTTTTTGCCATCTCGCCCGAAAACAACAAAGGCTTCATGACGAATTACCGCCGGGTGAACGAGCTGGGCAGCCTGACACGCCTGGACGCGCAATCGGTATATCCCCGGGTATTCATCGGCAGGGTGATGGAAGATCATATCGCACGCTGGTTGGTCATCGTTGGGTTCTTCATTGGAATGCTGCTTCTGGCTGTAAATGTGATTGCCATTCCTGGATTGGATACCATTCCTTGGGTTGAGCCAGGAAGCACGGCACCTGCCGAGCGCTTATTATTACTGCCTGTGCTGAACGGTTTGATCTGGTTATCTAACTTGGCTTTGGGCACCATACTTTATCGCCGTGGGGGAGACCACCGGATTGCCGCTTACCTGTTGTGGGGAACATCAGGTTTGACAGGAATCCTATTGATACTGGGGAGTTTGATGTTCATCTTTTAGACATTTGACGGATACCATTTACACGTATGATATCATCGTATAATTCTGATCGTCAGATGGTTTTCATTATTTAATTCAAGTAATTAATTGCATGGTAAGTTTGTATGAATGTTTCAATGATAAATTTCATTTTCGGCATGACGGCAGGGGTTGGGATTGCTTACCTGGCGCATCGTGCCCATGCCCTTAACCGCAGCGGCGGTATGGCTGCTGCAGTGCTGGGAACCATTGTTTTTGGCCTGGGTGGTCCGGGCTGGGCGTTGGTCTTGCTGACCTTTTTTTTCTCTTCCAGCGCGCTTTCTAAGTTTTTCAATGCAAAAAAAGCCGCTGCCGGTAAGGAATTTGCCAAGGGCTCTAACCGGGATGCTGGCCAGGTGGCAGCCAATGGCGCGGTGGCAGGCATCTTCACAATGGTTTTTGTTATCTTAAGACAACAGTTTCCTGAAAATCCCGACCTATCTTTTTTATGGGTGGGCTTTGCGGCCAGCCTGGCGGGGGCGAATGCGGATACCTGGGCAACAGAACTGGGCATCCTCAACCCACGCCAACCGATCTTGCTGACGACCTTTCGTCGCGTTCCCCAGGGGACCTCTGGCGGCGTCAGCCTGGTGGGGTCGCTCGCGGCGTTGTCGGGGTCAGCGCTGGTTGGCCTGGTGGCCGTCCTGGTCGGCGCCTTAGGCTGGGCACCGGTGATGAGTACCCCGGCTTGGGGGTTGTTCATCATCATCGCTGGGGCGGGTTTCCTGGGTTCGTTTGTTGATTCATTTCTGGGGGCAACGCTTCAGGCTGTGTACCGCTGCCCGGCCTGTGAGAAGGAGACCGAAAAGCACCCACTGCACACTTGCGGCACAGCCACCGAGCGGGCACGCGGGCTGCCCTGGCTGACAAATGACTGGGTCAATACCGCCTGCACCCTCAGCGCGGGTTTGGCGGGGGTATTGTTTTTTCTGTTTTCGTTGTAGGGTGGGTTGGTGAAGGGCTTTACGCGTCATACAGTTTTACATGTGAAGTTAGAGTTTCCATCAGGGATATTATCACACCAACCCACCATCAGGATGGATTGGGTTTAAATGGAAATGCTGGTGGGATAACTATAACACCATGCAAAAATCGCAATATTGGCATTTCAAGAAGGGGGGGTTGGTATGAGGCTCGCATTTATTCAAAAAAGCTCTGGTTGATAATGGTTGTCAAAGATGAAAAGTGTTCCGCCAACCCATCCTACAGGGAATCCATGACGTTAGAAATGTCTCATGAATCTGAAAAATAATGATATAGAATAGACTTATGCCTGAATACCGACGTGTCCGATTAAAAGGCAGTTGTGTCTTTATCACTTTGGATACCTTCAATCGTGCATCTATATTAATTGAACCATCAGCTTTGAGATTGTTGAGCCATACATGGAAGAACGTTGCTAAGCGATTACCTTTTTCAACCGATGCTGTTTGTATCCTGCCAGATCATATACATTTGATGATAACTCTTCCAGAAAATGATTCAGATTATTCAATCAGGGTAAGAGAGATCAAAAGACTTTTCACCCGATACTACTATAACTCGATGGAGGAAGATCAACCACGAAACGCTTCCCGTCTCAGAAAAAAGGAGGCAACCATATGGCAACGACGATTTTGGGAGCACACTATCAAAGATGAACAGGATTATGAGCATCATTTTGATTACATTCATTTCAATCCAGTCAAGCACGGTTATGTAAGAAGTGTTGGTGAATGGGAGTGGTCAAGCTTTCATCGGTATGTAAGACAAGGAGTCTACGAACCTGATTGGGGAGACGCATTTTTTATGAGTAAAATGAAAACCAATTTTGGAGAATGAGTTTCAGCATCAAGAAAAATTTGTAGAGTTGAAACAGAATAGCTGACGGGAAATCAATCAGGTAATGGAGAAGTCACTAAATGTTTTTTCTTAATGGTGGGTTGGTGTGAGACTAGTATTTGCCTAAAACAGCTTTTGAGATTTATGATATATCTGATTGAAACGTGTTCCTCCAACCCACCCTACAAGGCGCCAATTCTT
>SLIC01000064.1 GCA_007135845.1 Candidatus Brevefilum sp. | reverse complement strand
GGATGGCTGAACAGGATAACCCATTTGCCAGCGTAATCTTGTGGGAAGTTTATGGGGCCTTGGGTGGTCACGGCGGTAAATACTGGTGCTTTGTCGCCAATTCTGGGCATCGGAATGATTTTTTGTTCTTGGTTTTCCATTTTTTTACTCCTTTTAGCTAAAATATGATTGGTTGATAGGTAAATATCGATCAGCCTGCCTGCTGACACAGCTGGCATAAGCCATAAAAAAGCACCCTGACACCAAATAAATGGTAGTCAGTGGCGGATTTCACTTCTTGGGTCACTTGCTGGATCGTATCACTGGGAAGATCCGTAATCTGGTGGCAGCCAATGCATGCCATATTGATGTGCGGTTCAATATTGGCATCATAATGTACTTGGTCATCTCCTACGGATCCAAGCGCATTAACCACCCCGGCATTGACCAGCGCATTAAGGTTGTTGTACACCGTCATGAGTGAAAGTGACGGCATTTCTTTTCTTAATTGCTTATAGATGGTCCTAGCTGTGGGATGGTCGGTGGATTCACTTAATATGCGGCAGATGGCCATACGCTGGGGAGTCAATCGCAACCCGGTGGCTCGAATTCTTTCAAACATATTGTCCAGATGTCTGTTTTGAGCAGTGATTTCCAGGGAAGCCTCCAGTTTGGGTGATTTGTATGAAAATATTCCGCCTTAGATAATGATCTGAAACTTTTGCTAGTTTTTTCCCAGCTTGATAGTTTTGGTTTATGTTGGCTGCGTGCTTCTAACATGGTTTGGACGTTGCCAAAACAGCATGATTAATTATAATGATTATAAATAAGCTTGTGTTTCTTGTCAATGGTTAATTGTGAGCATCGTTGGTATTACGCCTGAGTTCCCGGTTTACGTGCCACAATCACCAGCGACAGCCCCTTCCAGGGCAGGAAGGGGTCGATCAGTTTGAAGAGGGGCACCAGAACATTGAAAACTTTTAAACCAAAGCGCCCGATCGCCTTTTGCTGGGCAACTTTTCCCCGGTACCACCAGCCCAACACACCGATCTTATTGAGGGTGAACAGTTCTTCAATCTCGTAGCCCATCTCGGTAAAGAGCAGTTTCAATTGGGCTTGATCATAACGGCGTAAATGGCCGATGGCGGCATCCAGGCTGGCGTAGAGCTTCTCTCCGCGTGGGACGATGAAGATCATGCGCCCTCCTGGTTTGAGGGCCTGGTCGGCGTTGATGACGACCTTGTGATCATCTTCGATGTGCTCAATTACGTTTGAACATAGGATAGTGTCCACCTGGGGAAGATCAGGAGGTGGCGGCTGAAGGGCATCCCATGTATGGACTTCGACGCCAGGTGTATTCAGATAGGCATTGCGTAAAACCTGCAGGTAGGCAGGTTCGATCTCCGTGGCGATCACGTCCGTATATTGCATCAGGATGCGCACGTTGTTACCGATCCCAGAGCCGATCTCAAGCAGTAAGTCGCCGACATAGGGCCGGGTGCGTTCAAGGGTCCACTCGGTGTATTTTGGGGCAGCCTCCATGTCGATCAGGTCTTTTTGGGCATAGTCCCCTTCGAACATATCGTCTATTAACCAGAACTTGATAATCGTGCGAAAAGCACGCAGGCCATCGAGCCAGGTAATTTTTTTCCCCTCCGCATAGGTCCGACCGTGATAGCTGATTGGGACTTCAAAAATGCGCAACTTGCGTTTGGCGAATTTGGCCGTCAATTCCGGTTCAATGCCGAAGCGTTTGGAGCGAATGGGAATGGTTTTAGCAACTTCAACCCGGAAGGCTTTGTAACAGGTTTCCATATCCGTCAGGTTTAGGTTGGTAAAGCAATTGCTGACAAAGGTCAGGAAGCGGTTTGCGATGGTGTGGCGAAAATAGAGCACCCTGCGCTGTTCTCGTTCTGCAAAACGGGACCCGTAAACCACATCAGCCTCGCCCTTGATGATGGGACGTAAGACAATGTCGTAATCAGACGGGTCATACTCAAGGTCTGCATCCTGGATGATGGCAATGTCACCGCTGGCTGCCTGGATGGCCAGGCGGATGGCGTTGCCCTTGCCCTGGTTTTCATCCAGGAGGATGGTGCGGATGGTTACGGGGAATGTTTCCTGAAGCTTGTTAATTATTTGAGCGGACCCATCCGTTGAGCGATCGTCTACAATGATCAATTCTTTCTCGGTTATACCTGGAACATCTTGTTTGATCACACGATCTACAATCTCGAGCAAGGTTCGGCGTTCATTATAGACAGGCATTAAGACTGATAATTTCATTAACTACCTTTGCTAAACCAGATACGATTACGATTATAACATTTGAGGCAGGTAATAACATGGCTGGCGACATGGGTCATAGGTATGGTTAATTTAACCAATAGCCAGTTAGCTGTCTTGCGCAAACAGAATTGATGTCTAAAGCTGACATGATAAAGCTTCATTGCAATCCTTGCTGCCAGGTCCTTTTATTAAGAAAGTTTCGGCTGTTTTATGAGGTTTTTTTCTTCCGATGTGCTCTCAGCAATGATTGAATTCTAAGCAGCGTAGGTAAGCCCCGCAAAGGTTTTCCGTTGATCATCATCAGCAAGCCCTCCGCCATTTTACGATTAAAGCGATCTCCACCCAGCATGACCAGTGTGCGCAGGGGTATCTCAGCCACGATGGCTTGAATCATTAAGGCTGTTGGGTT
>SLIC01000046.1 GCA_007135845.1 Candidatus Brevefilum sp. | reverse complement strand
GGTGCGCCACACAACATCCGTCAACGAGAAGAGCGAGAGGCGATCAATGCGCCAATCCAGGGAACCGCAGCCGACATCATCAAGAAAGCCATGTTGAAGCTGCCAGGGGAGATCGAGAAAGCGGATTTAGAGGCCAGGATGCTGCTGCAGGTCCATGATGAGTTGATATTTGAAGTGCCGGAAGCGCAGGTAAAGCAAACCGCAGAACTGGTTCGAGAAGTCATGGAAAATGCTTATGCGCTGGATATTCCCATCAGCACCGAAGCCAAGGTGGGCAAGAGTTGGGGTGATATGGAGAAGGTCGAGTTATAAAACCTGGGCTTTTTAGCATAAATGAGGATTGCTTAACGAAAAAAGGACACGGCTTGCCTTCGTAACCAGATTGCTCCGTACCCTGGCTCTCTTCGGCTTAAACCAACCGGCTCAAACCATTACAGCGGCATGCCCATAAAGCTGTTCGCGAATCTGCAAAACCTGCCGGCGGAAGCGGTCATCGGTTTCCATCATATCATTCACCTTGTCACAGGCATAAATCACTGTGGTATGGTCACGACCGCCTAATATCTCCCCTATTTGAGGCAGCGAAACACCTCCCTCTTCGCGCAGAAGATACATTGCGACCTGGCGTGGTAAGGCGACTTCCCGGGTGCGCTCACGGCCTAACAGGCGCTCATTAGAGATACCAAACACCCTGGAAACAACCGATAAGACATCGCCCGGTTGTAAATCCTGACCCTGGGGAAAGAAGTCCGTCAGGGCTTGCTGCGCCAGCTCAAGTGTCAATGGAATCCCGCTCAGGTCTGAATAAGCCAATACCCGGTTAAGCGCACCTTCCAATTCCCGGATGTTGGATTGCACCTTGCGGGCAATCATCTCCAGGACATCCACAGGAACATCCCGACCTGCGCGTTCAGCTTTGGAGCGCAGGATAGCCTGCCGCGTTTCTACATCGGGGGGTTGAATATCAACCGTCAAACCCCACTCAAATCGGGAACGCAAACGTTCTTCCAGGGTTGAAAGAGATTTTGGAGAACGATCCGATGAAATTACCAATTGCTTGTTCTGACCGTGCAGCGTGTTAAAGGTGTGGAAAAACTCCTCCTGGGTAGATTCCTTGCCAGCAATAAACTGGATATCATCAATCAGCAATACGTCTATCTGGCGATATTTTTCCCGGAAGGCTGCCGTGGTATGCGTGCGGATGGCGTTGATCAGGTCGTTGGTGAACTCCTCTGAGGATACATACAACACACGCAGCCCGGATGGCTGGCAGGTATTGCCAATCGCATGCAGTAGGTGCGTTTTACCCAAGCCTACGCCACCATACAGGAACAGCGGGTTATAAGCCCGGGCGGGGCTTTCGGATACCGCCATACAGGCAGCATGGGCCAGACGGTTATCCGAACCGACGACGAAGTTGTCAAAGCGATAACGGGTGTTTATGGTGGGGTTTTCATCTTGCTTGCTCGCTTGAAGCATGGCCGGTTGTAGGCTGGCAGCAGGTTTACGCGGTTCTGTTGTCGGGCTTTGCTCAGTCCATTCTTTGTTCTGATGTGAACCATTCACTGAACCCTGTTGCGTGCTCGAGCGGGAGGCTACGCAGAACTCGGTCGTAACCGGTACCCCGATCATGCCGGTCAGAAGCCGTGAAATGGTCGCGTTCAGTCGATCATCAAGCCAGTCTCGGGCATAAGCATTCTTGACACCGATGGTAAAGCATTGCAAATCGTCATCATATCGGATAAATTCTGCACTGCTTACCCAGGTATCAAAGGCTGCCTTTGACATATCGAGTTGAAGCTGACCAAGGACGGCTTGCCAAGCATGTTCTGCATTCATATATTAATTATTCCTCTCGTGTGCGATGCAAAGCGTTAACGATCGCCGGACGTACGCTGTAAAAAAAACGCCACTGGAAACATGGATTCAGTGGCGGAATGATTTGACAAAATCAAACTAACTAAAGGAGTTTTGTCTCCCGCTCGATTGGATTATTGCTTCTATTCTAACTGAGAAAGCCTTAATCCTCAAGAATATTTGGCTGAAATTGACTAAAAATATCACAATCTTTAAGGCACCCTAATCTTAAAAAATATGATTTGTTTGAGAAGAATTAAATATTAGAACTATCCGTTTTCATTCTCCCCTTTATGGTGGTAACTTTTTGGCACCCCTTATATATAGGGGATAAATAGTAAAATATCCAGAAAAATTCCGTAAATTGGGATATCAATGAATGTCGAATTGGATGAAATTGCTCATATGTTCGAAAAGGAGACACACGAATTGGAATCAGTATTTTTTAATCTTTGAGCATCATCCTGGCTGCCCGTCGACCGATCTCAACCGCGAAATTGGTGCCCCGGTCCCAAGGATAAACCTGGCTCATACTGGCAAAATACAAACCCGGGATCGGTGTGCGGATGGCAGGGATATTCTTCGAATGATTCACCAGCGGCACCGGTTGGGCATACTTGGTGCGGGACAGCCAGGTCTTGTTAACCCAATCTGGCGAAAAGTTTGGGTTGAAGCGGTTCAGATGGGGTAGAAAACGCGCTTCCAGTTCTTCTGGTGACAAATCAAAATATTCATGATCTTGATGCAGATAATCGCCGACGTAAACGATATGATCGCCGCCGAAGTATTCTGGTGAAAGATAGTTGGTATGCTCCACCAAAGATAG
>SLIC01000104.1 GCA_007135845.1 Candidatus Brevefilum sp. | reverse complement strand
CGATTACAACCGCGAAGCTGCTCTCAAAAATCGTGCCAAAGTTGGGCATGCTGCAACTAGATGCCAATGATATCTCGAGAGACCCGGAAGTGGTGCGTGTCTATTTAGATGACCCTCTGGTGTTTAACAATAAAACCCCGGTGCGGTTGATGGCAGAGTGTCTTAAAGCCATGATCCGGGTAAACGAAGAAATGGAAAAAATCTCACTGCCGCTTTTACTGGTCCATGGCAGCGAAGATCGGTTAGCACCGCCTATTGGATCGAAAAACCTTTACCAACGAGCTGGTTCAGAAGAAAAAACCCTCAAGGTTTATGAGGGTTTATACCACGAGGTTTTCAATGAGCCTGAGCATGAACAGGTTCTTGATGATGTGGCGGCCTGGTTTGATGCGCTTGCATAAGAGTTAGCGCTCTTCCGGTTCCCCGTACAGCCAGCCGTATATGTAATGAATTTCGTTGATGATGCGGATATAATTGCGCGTCTCTTCGAACCGGATAATCTCCAGGAAGAGATCCGGGTCGTCAATGGGGGTCATATTCCGCCAGGCGATGGTGTTGCCCGGACCACCGTTGTAGGCTGCCAGCATAGCGAAGATATCCCCTTCAAAAACCTGGCGCTGCTGTCTGAGGTAGCTGGCACCGAAGGTGATGTTGATATACGGGCGGTCAAGATCATTGACGGTGTAATCATCGGGCCAACCCAAGTTTCTGGCGATCTCTTCCCCTGTGGCCGGCATGATCTGCATCAAGCCGCGGGCACCAGCGCCTGATTGAATAAAACCCTCATAGGTGCTTTCCTGGCGCATGACCGATAGGATCATCAAGGGCGAGATATTTCTGGCTTCGGCCGCAGACAAAACCCAATCAAGATAATAAGCACCAAAACGCACCCGGGAGAAGTATTCTGGTCCTGAAAGGGCATCGCCTCTTTCTAAGCCGGCCAGGCGCAGGAGCTGCGTGCTGGCAACCAGGGCTGAGCGGTATAAGCAAATTTCGATGAGGGCAGGGATCAGGCGAAAGGTTTGGGCCGGATCCTGTGCATATTCCTGGCGCAGCGATTCAAACTCAGCCCTGCCGGCGGGATAGTCACCCAGTGCCCAAAACTCTAAACCGCGTTGAAAACGGGGGTCAAAAGCCAGCATGCCGGGACTTTCTAGGTTGATCTCTGGGGACAGGTCAAAGGTCTCACGCAACCAGGCTTCTGCTTCTGGTAAAAATGGACTCAGGTCGGGATCAAGATCGTAGACGGCAGGCTCCGAAAAGGGCTGCCGGTTGAGGAGCAAGTCTTCTGCACGGATACTGTAATGTCCGAAGGGGTTGGCGGTCTGTGCAATTTTCCAGCTGTCGAGAGCAGCACTCATATCTCCCAGGGCTTCCTGGCTTTTTCCAATCCACAGGTGGGCGGCAGCCAATTCCGAGGGTTCAACAGCCACAACCAGAGCACGGGTAAAGAAGCTTTGGGCAGATTCCCAGTTACCTAGTCGAACAAGCGCAATACCGGCGAGGAATGTTGTGAAGAAAGCCTCGGGTGATTCAGGGTATTCCGCAGCGATGCGCACCCAGGTATCAGATGCTTCCTGGAGCATTTCTGCCCGCTCATACGAACGCCCTGCTCTGAATAAGAAATCCGGGGCTTCAGGGGCCTCTGGACGCTGTGCAACAAAATCCAGGGATACTTCCGCGGCGGCTTGGTGATCAGCCAGGAAAGCCCACAGGGTAAATTCAATCGATTGCCAGGCGTTGACATAATATTCACTGGTGGGATAGAGCTCGATCAGTTCCTCTAATAACCGGACAGCAGCGCGATAATCCACTTCATTGCCCAAGCCGCGGGTGGCGAGAGCTTTGTGGTAGAGCGCTGCATCAGCAAATTCTTCCGATCCTGTGTCCAGGTATCGGTCAAAGGCTTCGATGGCCAAGGTGAAATTTCTGACATGATAGTTGACCAGGCCGCGCTGGTACTCATTGACTGGGATACCGTCATCAACCAGAATGACCAGTGCGGTATATGCATCGAAAGCGAAGGGAAATTCTGCAACTGACTCCAGCAGGATATCGTAAGCCTGGTCATTTTGACCCTGTTCGAGGAGGATCCTGCCGATAAACAGGGCCATCTGTGCTTTCGTATAGTCATTACCGGAGCGGTTATAGATATCGCGGTACAGCGATAATGCGGTTTCATCATCACCACTGGATTGGTATGCACGGGCAACCTTGACAGCCAGGGCATCGGTACCGCCGCTGGGTTCGGTCAGGTATGCCTGCTGGAAGCTGTCTCGGGCAGCCTGGTGGTCATCAAGGGTGGTGAACAGATCCCCGCGCAATTCGTGAATGTGGGAGTCGATCAACTCTGGACGCAAATCCAGGTAAGCCTGGTAGGCATCTAATGCCTCATCATAACGCTGCAGGCGTGTGAAAGTTCGGCCGAGCATGTACTCAGCTCGGGAGGCGATAGTCGGATCCTCGGCTTCTGCGGCCAGGCGGAAGTGGTTCAACGCCACGCTGATTTCATTTTGCAGGTAATATGCCTGTCCCAGGCCTAATTGTGCATGTGCCGTTAACGCAACATCAATACTGCGGGTGACAGCATCCTGGAATATCCTCTGCGCCGTTTGATAGTCACCCATAAAAAGTGCGAACTCGCCATCAGTCACCAATACTTCTGGCGGTGGTGGCAGTGTTGG
>SLIC01000188.1 GCA_007135845.1 Candidatus Brevefilum sp. | reverse complement strand
GATCATTAGCGGCTTCTATCAAAGAAGATATCAACCAGCTTATATTGACCCAGAATTATGACGGCGGTTGGTCTTGGTGGGGTTTAGCCAGTACTGGTCGTTCCTCATCAGATCCGTTTATCACAGCTTATGTTTTATTGGGGTTAGAAGCGGCACTGGTTGCTGGTCAGCAAATTGATGATAGCTTTATCTCCCGGGGACGGAATCATTTGGTTGACAGCATGCCACAGCCTGAAGATGTTAATTCAGGCTGGGAGCTTGATCGTTTACTGTTTATGACCTATGCCCTGGGAAAGCAAAACGATGAACAAGCACACGATAAAGACCTGGGAATGATCCTGGATGCTCTGTACAACCGCCGGAGTGAGTTAAGTCCCTGGGGAATGGGAATCCTTGCGTTAACCATGCATGAGAAGGCTGGGATGAGTAACCGGGTAAACACATTGGTTGCTGAGCTTGAGGGTCGTGCTGTGCGAACATCAACCAGTGTCCATTGGGAGAGCACTTGGTCTTCATGGATTCTGCCCGGGACACCGGTTTTTAATACGGCAGTGGTTGGCTATACCTTAGCTCAGCTTGATCCCGCATCAACCAGCCTGCCGTTAGCACTGCGTTACCTTATGGCACATCGTGCTTCAAGTCCATTATGGTCTACGGCTTTTGAGTCCTCATGGGCGTTAATGGCAATTGCTAAAACCATGCAGGGCACTGGTGATTACCAGGCTGATTATGATTATGAGGCATTATTGAACGGTATTTCGATGATTGAAGGTGCGGCTGCTGGGCTGGAAACATTGGATGTAATCAGTGCCACGGTTTCAATTGACAGCCTTTATCCGGATTCTCCCAATGCAGTGGTGATCGAACGTGGTGAAGGTTCGGGAACATTGCATTACCGAATTGACTTAACAACCTATCAACCTGCATCACTTGCCCCGGCAATCAACGGGGGAATCAGCCTGGAACGACATTACTACCTGGCTGGGATGGATTGCCCAGGTAATCAAGGTTGTGAAAAAATCGAATCGATTGTGCTTGACCCCAACGATCCTTCGCAATTGGTTAAAGTTGTGTTGACGGTGAACCTTTCACATGACATGTACAACTTAATGCTGAAAGACTTCATCCCTGCTGGCACGGAAATATTGAATAGGGGTCTACTAACAACGCAATCCGTTCCGACTGATCCATTTCCGATGTTTGATCCTCGAGATCCCTTCGCTAACGGATGGGGTTGGTGGTACTTTAATCCACCGCAGATCCATGATGATCATATCTTATGGACGGCTGAATATGCGCCTGCAGGAACCTACATTTTGGTTTATGAACTGCTGCCTTACCAAAGGGGTGTTTACCAGGTGCTGCCAGCGCATGCCTGGCAGTATTTTTATCCAGATGTGCAAGGTACGACAACGGGTGATGTTTTTATAATTGATTGAGGTTTTTCAACAGAAAATGAAAGCCAACGGGGTCTTTGCCTGTGAGATGAAAACCGATCAAAGCGTTAGAAAAGGGATGAGGGCAATAACCATGAAGCCCACCATTACCACCATGCTGGCAATCAGGATATCTGTTTTTCTGCGTGCATCTTTGACAGAAAAAAAGGGCGGCTGACCAGCAAGTTTGAGCTCAGGTCCTGCCTTCCAGGCAAAAAATATCCCACCGAGCAGACCGCCAATGTGCCCCATGTTATCAATATTGGTGCCTGGCATAAAACCATAACCAAGATTGATCAGCAGAATCACTCCCAGATTAATCATCGCCTGGCGTGTCCGTAATTGCCCAAACAGCTTCCTATTTTGGAAGATGAACATTCCCTCAGCAGCGAAAACACCGAATACTGCCGTGGAAGCACCCAGAGAAGGAGCGGGGGTCAGAACAAAGGAGAGGACATTGCCTGAAAAGGCTGATAAAAGGTAGAGAAGGAAAAACCGCCCAGGTCCATAAAAACGTTCCAGCCTGCTGCCGATGATATAGAGGGCATACATATTTAAGGCAATATGCAGGATTGACCCGTGAAGGAGCACAGGGGTGATGAGGCGCCAAACTTGACCCATCATAATGAACTGGTTGATCTTTCCACCGTAGATGAACAGGATGTCAGTGCCTGTGAGGCTTTGCGTGAGGAATTGCAGTGCGAAAAACAAAGCCGTAACAATAATAATTGTGATGGTCACAATAGGTTTATGATCCGGCATCTGTACCCGGATGGGATCGCGAGGGGTTTCAGTTGAGGGAGGCGGCATTCCGTCTCTCATAGCGTTACCTTTCTGGGTTCAACACGATGATGCTCGGCGTTGATGATGCTCTCGATGATATCTAAGGTACGATCGAGCTTTCCGTGTTCGTTAATTACAATATAGTCAAAAATATTGAGGGACTCGTATTCATGTTTGGCTGTCTGGATTCGCACAGCCAATTCTTCATCGGTCTCGCTGCGACGGCTTTTCAAGCGCTCCAACCACTCCTGCTTGCTATCCGCAGTTAAAAAGACCAGGATGGCATCAGGACACAGCTCACGAACAGTTTTGGCGCCTTGAAAATCCAAGCGCATGATGACATCTTTTCCACTTGCAAGTGCTTTTCTGACCTGTGATTTCGGAACGCCTTTATGATCTGAATAAACCCAGGCGTGTTCCAAGAACTCACCGTCCTCAATCATTGCTTCAAATTTCTCCTTGCTGTAGAAG
>SLIC01000213.1 GCA_007135845.1 Candidatus Brevefilum sp. | reverse complement strand
TTTGTCGAATTATGCGAGTCACTGCTCAAACCATCCCAGATGGCTGCCCTCAGCCATCTGGTGAGCAAAGCAGCAGATCTTGCCATGCGTTTTGACAGCCAGATGACCATTTATTACCGGGCTTTAGAAGCTTTCCTGGAAGATCAGCGCGATGGGCGCCCGCTGGGAACCTACCCACAGCAGGAACGGGTGCTGCCCTCAACCCGCACACTCCCCGTTTGGCTGGATGTTGAGATCGCTTGGGAGGTGGCCAACGAGGTTCTGGAAGGCTTGCTGACCATTCTACGCGAATTACGGGTACCAATGCGTGAACTGGCAGACCAGGATAATGAAGAAGCAGAGGATATGTGGGGGAGCCTGGGAAACATGTTCTCTCGCACTGAAGAAATCCAGCACAACCTCAATGGACTGACCCTTGAACCTGACAGCGAAACGATTTACTGGGTAGAGCTTGCTCCCAATAACTTGGAGATCAACCTGAATGCGGCCCCACTACATATCGGGCGCATGATGGAAAAGCATCTCTGGTATGAAAAGGAAAGCGTCATCCTCACTTCTGCCACGCTGACGACCAATGGCGAATTTGAATACCTGCGCCGCCGCTTGAACGCCGAAGACGCAGACGAGCTTGTGGTTGGGTCACCCTTTGACTATGAAACCGCCACGCTGGTGTATATTGCCACGGATGTTCCCGAACCCTCGGATGCAAATGGCCATCAGCGTGCCGTGGAGGCAGCCATTGCCAGTGTTGCCAAAGCATCCGGTGGTCGTATGCTGGCGTTATTCACCTCTTATGCCCAACTGCAGCGAACTTCCAACAAGCTCTCACCAATATTGGCACAGGACGATATCCAAATCTACGAACAGGGCGAAGGTGCTTCACCAAATATGCTGTTGGAGACCTTCCGGGATACCGAGCGTGCGGTGTTATTGGGGACGCGTGCCTTTTGGGAGGGTGTCGATGTGCCCGGTGAAGCCCTGTCGGTGCTGATGATCGTTAAACTGCCCTTTGATGTCCCCTCAGACCCGATCGTGGCGGCCCGCTCCGAAACCTTTGAGGACCCCTTTTACCAGTATGCATTGCCGGAAGCCATCCTGCGTTTCCGGCAGGGATTCGGCCGCCTGATCCGCACCCAAACCGACCGGGGAGTTGTAGCGGTGTTAGATAAGCGCGTCTTAACCAAGCAATATGGGCGCTGGTTTATGGAATCACTCCCCAACTGCACGTTTAAGCAGGGACTGCTGGGGGATTTACCTAAACTAACCGCGCGCTGGTTGAATCTATAAAGTTTTATCGATAGGATTTTTCCGGGATGATTACTTACCCGGACGTATGCCCGTTTTGATGAGGGCTTTTAAAAACGGCCCCGGGGGGACAGAGGTGATAATGCCTAATTCGTCGATCAGGCTGCTTTCTTCATCCAGGAACCGAAAGATACGCTGGATAGGGTTTTTCTTGAACATCTCAGTAAAAATCTCTGCCATGCGACCGCCGTTTTTATCCATCACTTCTAACATCAGTGAATCAAAAACCTTGGCACGCTTCCGGTCAGTTGGGATGTGGATAGGATCGCCATACGTAATCAGCGATTCTACAATCCTCTGGACGTCTTGCTGTGTGCGCCAAAAGGCATAACCTGTTGACGGTTTGACCCGCCCTCCCTTGGTGCCGATTGTCATTTGAAACGGCGCAGGAAAGCGCGGAAATGGTTGATCCGTCATGGGGATTTTTCCCTGTTCAACTTCGATGATTTTGTAGAGTGTGCTACCTAAGTGCTCCTGGATATAAAGCCTCATGGCCCGGTCATAGGCTTCATCCGATAACAGGTTTGCAGAAAACAAGGTGATCTCTATCAGGGCTTCATTCGGGCTGAAAGGGAGGATGTAGATAAAGCGCATGGCTCCATCTTGCGGCGTACGAAAGTCAAACATCGTGGGGGTTTCTGGATCAAAGACTGCCGCTTCACATTTTATCACCCAGCCTTTGAAATGCTGCCACAAATAATGATAGTCCTCGCGGTTGGGGTGAAACTCTCCAGGCATGAACAAACTGTCAAACACCCAATCCGCCTGGTAAAGGTGACCATCAACGGTCACACTGGCGCCATCTGTCTGGCTGCCAATTGCCTCAACGTTTCCATAAAGAAAATGAAAGTTTTCCACCTGCCGTAGTGCCGCTTGGGTATGCTGATAAAAATCAATCCCCCGCAGCATTTTATAGCGGTAAGGTGCCAGGTCAAAGGTCTTTGAGAAGCCCAGACCGTGAAAATTGAGTTGATCCCAATCGCGGTGAAGGATTGGGTCGTACAGGCTTCCAGTTTGTGTCCAAAAACACCAGGTACGGTCATTCTCGGTTTTCGGTTCACGGTCAATGATCAGCACCTTTTTATATTTCAGGGGAGAATTGAGCATCTGGTAAGCCAGGCTCAAGCCCGCCATACCGCCACCGGTTAAAATGTAATCATAGTCCTTCATAAAATTTTTAAAACCTATTCTTGGGGAATCAGGTTATCAGAAACCCCTCACGAGCAGCCATTAACACCAGCTCATCCACCAGGTCTGCCAATTGCGCTGAGGCTTCGCGAATGATGTTGACATTCTGCTGTACCTGTGCCAGCCTGACCTTGTGTTGTTTCCACAGCTCCCCACCATTATAAATATTGCTGTAGATTGGCAGCAATCGATCAATTGCTTTGGCAAATTTCGCATCAGG
>SLIC01000078.1 GCA_007135845.1 Candidatus Brevefilum sp. | reverse complement strand
CTTCTCTGCTAAAGCACCGCGATAAACCTGCCCTTCACCCCACAAATTTCGCAATCGCGATGCCTGTCGCGACACGATCACCCAGGCTTGATTTTGGCGTTCTAAATCCTTAAGGTAATCCAAGAAATCACGCAGTTTACCTGCAAAGCGGGGTCCCGGGCCAAAATGAGAGGCCAGTGCGGGCAGCTCCGGGGCACCGGTATAACCCAACTCGATAACCGGACGCTTACCGAAGCGGTCTTCGATCTCAGTCCAGGTAAAAAAGGGCGGTGGAAAATCTGACGGAATCTCCCCAGCCTGGACGGCATCCTCACGCCTCGAAAGGCTCTCTTCTTCAATATCCGTCACTGCAGAGATGATAAACTCCTGCCCATCCAGGGTGATCAACGCCTCATCCGGCAGAAAATCAATCAGGCTGCCGCTAAAAGGATGCGCCACGGGCAGATAGAATTCTGAAAGCTCTTTTTGAGAAATGCCTTGTTTTTCCGCTTTGATGGGCAAGATTTCTCGGGCCGGGTTGATTGTAACATTATCAAGGTTGGCAACGGTGCGCTGTGAGGCTGGATCAAAGGTGCGCATGGTGTCAATTTCATCCCCAAAGAACTCGATCCGCACAGGCTGAGCTTCACCCGGTGCCCACACATCCAGAATGCCACCGCGCCGGGAGAATTGGCCGGCCTCAACCACAATATTAGCGTAGGTGTAACCAGTATCGACCCAATCCCGCGCCAGCTCATCAGGGGCAACCTGCTGACCAAGTCGCAGGATGCGGGTATGCTTTACAAAATCACGCCGAGATAGTGTACGGGTCATGATCGCGCGTGCTGGTGCTACTATCACCGGGGGTATATCCGGGGGCGTTGCCCCTGGCAATAAGCCGCGGGCTAACAGGGTCAGAACGTGCAATCGATCCCGGCGAGTACCTGCTCCCCAACCAGCCTTTTCGTAATAAAGAGGATTCGGCTCTGGGAAATAGTAGACACCCTCAGCGCCTAACCAAAATTGTAATTCTTCATACAGGGCTAAGGCGCGATCGGCGCGATTGGTAATCAGCAATACCGGGCAGTGCAAATCTTTATGCAGGCGTGCGACCACAGGCAGGCGAACAGACCGCGGTAAACCCAACCCCGCCCCGATACCCGGGTGGGCCGCAGCAGGACGGATAGAGGCGGTGTCATCCTGACGGTCAGGATGTTGCTGCAGATCCCCCAACAGGGTGCGGTATGCGGGCAGGTCACCAATGGCGTCCAACAAGATCATTAATCGTCATCCTCACTGGAAGCTTCATCATCGATTAGGCTCCCGTTGAACTCATTCATCGCTGTTTCGATATCCTTCAAAATGAAACACTGGATCGCTTTGACAGCCCGACCCAATACTTCGGGAATAAATTCTTGCTGATCGGGATTAAAATTATGCAGGACATAATCTGCAGGATCCATGCGGCCGGGTGGGCGACCTATCCCAACACGCAGCCGTGGAAAGCTGCGTGTTCCAAGCTTTTCAACAATCGATTCCATGCCCCGCTGCCCTCCTGTACCACCAAAGGGACGTAAACGCAGCGTGCCAAAGGGCAGGTCTAAATCGTCATGCACAACCAGCAATTTTTCTTGCGGGATCTTGTAAAACCGGGTAAGCGATGCCACCGCCTGCCCGGAATTGTTCATATAGGTCTGCGGTTTTGCCAGGATCAGGCGCTCTCCATCAAGCGTCCCTTTGCCCAGCAGCGCGCGCATTTCTACCCGCTGGATGGAAATATCCAGGGCTGACGCCAGGGCATCCACCACCATAAACCCGACATTATGGCGGTTTTGGCGATACTCAGGGCCAGGGTTACCGAGGCCGGCGATTAAGAATGGCATGTTTTGGTTCATCGTTTCCTATCTTCAACAGCAATCCACAAAATGGCACTCGGGTTGCCGGTGTTATACGCGCAAAAAAGCTGCCCAGATAATTACCAGGGCATGACAATTAAGTCTAGCACGAAACAGGGGGAATTGTGAATGGTGTATGGATGTTGAGGTATTAGGCGATTAGGAATTAGGCGATCAGGTAGTAGGAATCAGGGATTAGTGAAACGATAATAGGCAGTTGGGTATCAGGTTTTCAAAGCGACATTTATGAACCAGCTATCAGCTACCATTTACCATGAACCCCCTTTCAGCTTTCAACTTTGAGCTTTCACCTCTCATCAAAACGCCAACACCAGGAAAACTACGATCAGCACCACCAGGATCAGGATGCCAGCAACCATCAGGTAGAAATTGCGAACCATTTTTTGATCAACGGCTTCCTGGCGGGCAAAAACCAGGTGATGCTCCTGCTTGATGTCCTTTAGATGCGATTTGACCTTATCAACCTCATAATAAGCCAGTGTCAGTTCTTCTGATTCAGGCCTGGCAGACTCCACCAGGGGACCCATGCTTTCCATCACAGACGCCATTTTTTCACGCAATGCATTGATCTGGTCATTTCTTGACTGAACGTCGTTTTCTAATTCGGCTATTTGTTGGTCCAGGGGTGCCAGGGCATTTTTCTGATCCGCTTCCACAGCAGCAATTTGATCATCGAAACGAGCGATATTATCCATCATCGGCTGCTGGGCAATTTCTAACTTGGATTGCTCTAATTCAATCTCTGAAATCCTTCCCAAAGCTTTGCTAACAGATCCCTGCAAAGTGTTGATTGATTTTGTGAGTTTTTCAACTTGTTTGTCCTTGTCAGGCG
>SLIC01000253.1 GCA_007135845.1 Candidatus Brevefilum sp. | reverse complement strand
TCGCCGTACAGAAGTTAGATCCCTACATTAATGTCGACCCCGGAACAATGAGCCCATATCAGCATGGTGAGGTATTTGTCCTGGATGACGGCTCCGAGACGGATCTGGACCTGGGGCATTATGAACGCTTTATTGATATCCGCCTGAGCAAGGTTTGCAATATCACCACCGGGCAAGTCTATGCCGAAGTAATCAGGCGTGAACGGCGCGGCGATTATCTCGGCGGCACAATCCAGGTTATTCCCCACATCACCAACGAGATCAAACGCCGGGTACGCATGGTAGGCAAGGAAACCGGCGCTGAGATTGTCCTGGTTGAAGTCGGTGGCACCGTGGGTGACATTGAGGGTCTCCCTTTCCTTGAAGCGATCCGCCAAATGCGGCTGGATCAGGGCCGGGAAAACACCACCTATATCCATCTAACCTGGCTGCCGCATATCGGTGCAACCGGTGAACTTAAAACCAAGCCCACGCAGCACTCGGTTCGGGAACTGCGCTCGATCGGAATTATCCCAGACGTGATCGTCACCCGCTCTGACTACCCGGTTGATGACGATATCCAGGAGAAAATCGCCCTGTTTTGCGATGTTGAAGCAAATGCCGTCATCCCCATGCTGACCACTGGCATCTTGTACGAGATCCCCCTGCTCTTAGATAAAACATCCATTGCAGATTTGCTCCTCAAACGATTAAATCTGGAGCCAAAGCAGGCACCTGACCTACAGGAATGGGAGAATCTGATCAACGAAATCAAGCGACCCAAGCCGAAGATTAAGATCGCCCTGGTTGGAAAATACGTTGAATTGCACGATGCCTATATCAGCGTGCGGGAAGCCCTCAACCATGCTGCCATTGCCAATGGTGTGGAAGTTGAAATGACCTGGGTGCACTCAACTGACCTGGAAAAAGGTCTATCTTTGGATGCCCTCCAGCAGGTAGATGGGATTGTTGTGCCGGGTGGTTTTGGCAGCCGCGGTATCGAAGGTAAAATAAAAGCAGCGACCTTCGCACGTGAGAATAAGGTACCTTATCTCGGCTTATGCCTGGGGATGCAAGTGATGGTGATTGAGTTTGCCCGGCATGTCTTACAACACGAAACCGCTAACTCGTCCGAATTTGATCGCAGCACGCTGGCACCGATCATTGATCTGATGCCAGACCAGCACGATGTGACCGAGAAGGGCGGCACCATGCGCCTGGGGCTGTATCCCTGTGAGTTACAGTCCGGCTCGCGAGCCAAAGCGGCCTACACGATGTACGGTGTGCAGAAAGCTGCCGACGAAGCACCCTCGCAGTTGAAGGTCCCAATGATGGTCGAAGAACGTCACCGCCACCGCTTCGAACTTAATAACAACTTTCGACCTGCCTTGGAAGCAGCCGGAATGGTTTGCTCAGGCATTTCACCTGACAACAGGTTAGTTGAGATAGCCGAAATCAAAGATCACCCCTTTATGCTGGGGACGCAGTTCCATCCCGAGTTCCTTTCAAGACCTAACCGTCCCCACCCTTTGTTCATGGCTTTTGTAAAAGCCATCTGTGAAAGACAAGCCGATCAAAAAGACACAACAGAACACCATCAGTCGGAGAAACTGAGTAACGGATCATGAAAACCCGAACCACGCGATTCATCCTGATTTGTTTATTTGCCCTGATCATCACAGCTTGCCGCAGCGCGGATCCCATTGAGGAAACCGAAGAAGCCTTTCTCCCCATTTACACCGAAGGAGAAACAGGAGAAGACGCTTACCCCGCAGCGGATGAAGCCTACCCTGTTGAGGATTTTTTCTTTCCCATTGATGAGTCTGCTTATCCCATCACAGAAGCAGACCTGGCCTGGCTTATGCGCACCTGGCGATTAACGACCTATGCCGAAAATGGGGTTGACCAGGCAGCACCAAACAAGACGCTCACCTTCAACGCTGACGGCAGCTACAGGATGACTGAAGGATCTGAACAGGAAACGGGATCCTGGACCACTATCCTGTTGGCTGTAGACTCGACCCTGATTTTAACCAGCAACATTGGGGAGGTCCAATACTACCAGATCATTGAATTAAGTGAAAACGAGCTGAGCCTGCGTACCCAGCTCGAAAATCTACAAATTGACAAAGGATATCTGCCTGCGGATTGATGGGGCAGGTGATAACAAAATTAACAATTAAAAAATTAAAGAAAGGAAGTTTGGAGGTAAGTTATGGATACAACAATCATATCAATACAAGGCATTCAAGTGCTCGACTCCCGCGGCAATCCAACCGTTGAAGTGGAGGTCATTCTTAATGATGGCAGCTGGGGGCGGGCAATCGTACCCTCAGGTGCATCCACAGGTGTGCATGAAGCTCTGGAGTTACGAGATGGAAACCCAGACCGCTATATGGGCAAAGGTGTTAGAAAAGCGGTTGATAATGTCAACACCCGCATCGCCGAGGTTTTGATCGGTGCAGATGCCACCCAGCAAATGGCAATTGACATGGCCATGCTGGCGCTGGACAACACACCCAACAAGAGCAGCCTGGGTGCAAACGCCATCCTCGGCACCAGCCTGGCGGTGGCAAAAGCCGCGGCGAGTGCCGTCGGGCTGCCCCTCTACCGCTATTTGGGCGGTGTCTATGCCCATGAACTACCCGTCCCGATGTTGAACATCCTCAACGGCGGCGCCCATACCGGCTGGCAATCCACCGATGCCCAGGAATTTATGATCATGCCCCTGGGTGCGCCAACCTTTGCGGAAGCCCTGCGATGGG
>SLIC01000276.1 GCA_007135845.1 Candidatus Brevefilum sp. | reverse complement strand
CCATCTTGGCCGGCCGCAGGTTGACGATCGATATGCCCGAAAGAATCAGCAGTGCACCGAGGATGGCACCCCAGTGGAAGCGCTCGCCTAAAAAGATCATCCCCAGCAGCACCCCCACCAGCGGCAGGATATAGGTCACCATCGACATGCGTGTCGGCCCGATGCGCGGCAGCAGGTCAAAATAGATGATATAGGCCAGCCCCGAACCCAGCAGACCCAGCCACAACAGCGCCAGCCAGGTGATCGGCAGCCGCGGGAACACCAAGGGACGTTCCGTTCCCAGCGTAAAAATCCAGATCATCGTCGTGGCCATCACAAATTGCAGAAAGGCCTGGGTCTGTGCCGGCAGCCCTGTCGCCATTTTACGGGCAAAGACTGTTGCCGCACCGTAACATAACGCGGCGAATAACACCGCCGCCTGCCCTGCCAGGTGGTCGCTCCAAGCCCCGCCGAGGTTGGGATACATCAGGATCACCACGCCAATAAACCCGGTCAGCAAGCCAGCTGCTTTCTTTAACGTAAAACGGTCATCGCTGACGAAAAAAGGTGAAATCACGATTGTGAACAGCGGCATGGTCGAGTTGAGGATTGAGGACAGCCCGGATTCGATATGCTGCCCGGCCCATGAGATCAGCAGCCAGGGGATGACGATGTTCAGCAGCCCAAGCACAAAGAAAACCCACAGCTTTTTGCGCATCTGCTCCCAGGAGGCCCGCGCCGAGCGGACCATCAGCAAGAAAGCACCCAAACCCAACAGCGCGAACAGTGTACGGAAGCTGACCAGCATAAAGGGGCTGATCTCCGTCACCGCAATCTTGATCCACAGGAAAGAGGTCCCCCAAATGATCCCCACCAACCAGAACAGCAGCCAATCCTTCGTTTTCATAATTTTCCTTCTTAGAATAATAACATCAGGAGATTATGCCCCATAATGGGCATAAAAAACAAGGGGTAATAATAATCCATATTCAATTGGTGTGGAGGGTATAAGAAGACAGTTTTTCAATCATATTAATGATTAAGCAGGACTAATAATAAAAATTCAGTAGGGGCGAGGCCTGTCTTCGCAAGCTCGACACTTCGTGCCTCACCCCTACTCATTGATCAAAAGTCATTTCGTCGAGGTCGGTACAATCGCCAAATGGTAAACTGGGCGGGTCTTCTTTATTTTCTTCAGCCCCACCGCTGCCTGCCGTGGGGAAATGCCCACGCCTACAGCCCAGTCAACATTCTTGGGAATATCGAGGAAGATCTTGATGGGTTTAAATCAGTCCACAGGGAGATGTGGTCCGGTTACAAAAAGCCTAAGCATCGAATTCAATAAGTTTTTTCACTGGCAAACACTTAAACAACACTTAGTGTCAGGCTACCCAGAATAGATGTCTGGAAGATTACCACCTCAACAAGGTTTTTAATTTAATGACAGTATAGATTGTGTTTCAACATAAATGTATATATGGAACATTGTTGTCTTGCCAGAATAAATGATAATTCTCACCCTCAGTCACATGCTCCCAGGGCGGATATATCCGCGATAAACAAGGGTTCGGCTGAGATGGCGACAACTGCCAGTTGATGGTCCGGGTAATAATAGCCCACAAAACTACCAAAAATCGGGAATTGGCCGCCCTCTTCTGGCATGGTGAATTCCACATCAATCGCACCGTCTTGTAGCAATTGCGGCGCCAGTTCCATCAGGCGGTCTCCTTCTTCGGGAACACCGGCAATAGCACTGAACGCTCCGCCCAGCCCAATCATCGAAGCCAGAGCAGGGTCGGGTTGGACACGTAACTCACCTGACCACGGACCGGTGATGGGAACATCGCAGGCACGCGCTTCCAGACCGGTTTCCATGGTGAAAAACACGGCTTCCAGCTGCCGGCTGCCTTGCATAATGTAGCTGCCATAAACCTCTACCTGACCCGTGATGTCCTCAGCCTTGACCCGACCCCGTGTGGCAGTAAAAACCAGCGGTTCCGTGCACAGTGCTTCCCGGGCTGTAAATTTTAGCCTGTACAAGCCGCCAGATCCAGTATTGCGCTCAAATTCAACTGTGCCGCATTCGAGTTCGGGCTCATCAAATTCAGCATCACTGATGCCAGCACTGCTGAGGTTTGTTAAATGGATGGTGAAGTCCTTCGTTTCGTCTTTACGCAGTTCAAACCTGGCCGGGGTGACCTCGCCGCACATGGCGGCATCTGCCATCTGGCTTCCCAGCCGAGGGAGGAGCTCCTCCATGATGTACTGGGACAGTACCAAGGGTGACGGGCTTTCACCATAAACATGTACAATAGCATCAGTTGATCGGCGGGGCTCTGCGCCTAGATGGTACATCGGGCGATCAGGTGCATGTGCGTGGATGATCTCGAAATCCATCTGGGGCACCGATTCGCCAGCTGCCGCCATGCCCCTGGCGGCCTCAACGCTGAACACATTCGCACGACTGAGCACCTGGTTTAAGTACGCGGCCATTGGTACGGAAATCCGCAAGTTTTGCCCCAGGTAATAAAGCGGGCCGATGGCAACCTGCCTGCAGATCAACCCACTCCCGCCTCCAGCCTGGCCCTGTAACGCGCTGGCCGGCACAAAAGGATTCGTCCGTACATACGCCGCTAGTTGGATTGACCTCGAACCCCGTAATCCTGCATCAGAATGCGAAGCCGCAGTCGCAGTTCGAGCAGACCTGGAACCCAAGGCTCTATTCGAATTGACGATGCCAACATCGACCACACCGTTGCAAGGTAT
>SLIC01000199.1 GCA_007135845.1 Candidatus Brevefilum sp. | reverse complement strand
GCGCCGATTGGATTTATTCTGAGATCGGCAAAAGGGTCCAATCACGTATATTAAACTCAAACTGGCATCCCTCGTTTGACCGCAGGAAGATTGAACTTACATCTTCCTCGTAAATGATCAGAGGTCCACATCCTTCAGGGGCTAATACCAATTCTGAATGGAACGAGTCATGACCTAGCGCAGTCAGGAGGATATAGATGGCACCCCGCTGGCTGTCACCTGGGGCTGAACCGCTGCCTATCTGCAGATAGCCATTTTCAGTCTGGGTCTGCCATACCGTGGTGATTTCTACCCCATAAGGGCGACCAGGCATTTCACCGTTGGCGATGATGCCCGTTTCGAAAGGCTGGGGTTCCGTGGTGATTATTGGGATCGGTATCCAGGTGTCTTTAGCTGCCGGTTGCATTCGGGATAGGGCAGCCATTTCAGCCATTGTTTGAAAATTACTCTGTTTTGACACGATGCTGGATTCCATCGCGGCGCTCAGTTTTGGCTCCTGAAGCGCTGTTGCAAAGTCATCGCTGCGAGTTTGTAGCGGATGTGCGTCATCATCTGTATGAACCGCTGAGTCCCCGCCAGTGCCTGTTATTTCGCTTTGTAGGATCCACCGAATATCCGTTTTCCAGCGTAAATTCTGGGCTGTGGCCGGGAATTTATTCAGCTCAAAAGATAATTGCTGGTAAGCCTGGTCAGGTGTATTGTCGATGAAATTACAACCACCAAACTGCTGGCATGCCTGCCATTGGGTGAATACCCCAGTAAAATCCATGCGATAACCATGCTGGGCGACACTGTACCGGCTGAGCGAAGCCCATTGTTTTGCATGCACACCATTGGTCAAATATATCAAAGGCAGCGGTAGCGCAGAGGGTGCACCATACGAGATATACCAGACATCATCCTCAGTCCATTGACCCTGGCAGCCCCAATGGGGATTATCTTCATAAGGGCAGCCGGCAGCATCGCCAAAATGTAAGAAGAAATTCCCGCTGACCTGTTCAAAGCCAGAAATCCAATTGCGCGACCAGGCAGGTGTGTTCCACCCAAGTTCCTTATCATTGGCACCGAAAACCTGCACCTGGTGAAAAATACCCTGGTTTACCAACCACTGGTTTATTTCTCGCACCATCCCGGACCAAGCAGTACCATGTGCTTTGGCTTTTGAATTTGTGTCGCATGGATCTCTGCCGCACAGGTAGTTGCTTGTTCCAACGCCGATGATCAGGTTTGATTCCATATCTGAGCCGCTGCAGACGTAGTAGCCCGCTGCAAAGTGTTTCACGGCTACGCTGATATCGTCAAGGGAGGCTGGTCCAAAACCGAACAGATTCGCACCAAAACGATTATTTTCGAAACAACGCGGGCAGCCAAAGGCCAATACGGCAACACTATCCTGGGCCCCGGGTTGAACCAGATCACGTCGACCGAGTTCACAACCCAGGTTATAGATGTAACCAGTGTTAAGTGTGGTCATATAATAGCTGGTCGATGCGGGAATTCCTGGTTTAGTATGAAATATCGGAAAGTAGTAGCGATAAGGCGGCTGACCAAAGGCTGATGGGGTAGGAAGTTCGGCATCAGCGTTGAAAATGATCGCCAGCATGGAAACAAAAAGCAGTATCGTTAGCAATAGTTTTGTGTTATTTCGCATTTTTCACCTCAATTTGTGCAATTTCTGCTAGCAAAACCCAGTGACCCATCCGGTCTGCAGCATCTAAGGGTGCTCGATCATAATAAAGTCGGAAGCAGCGCTGATTAAGTGTTTGAACGTCAAAGTAAAACCTGCCCACCCCCCAGGAGCCTCTTTTGCTGGCAACCCGTGCGTTTTGGGGCTGCATATTCTTTGCCATGCGTCCACGGCGGCTGTAATCCTTCCATTCCGAGAGGCAAGCAATGATGGACAATTCTTGATCCCGCCAAACAAAACCGTCTGGACAAGGGGGACTTTTCATATGGGCAGGTGGGGATGAAAATTGGACTGTAATCGGTTCAGCAATGAAATTTATCGGTTTTGTTTTTTTATTTGCCATCAGAACAAACCTGGTTGATAAGGTGGGCGATGACCATCCAGTAAAATGAATTTCGAGGCTCTTGCTGTCGAAATGCCCATTTTGTGTAATGAGTGGATATCCCGAATCTTACCATAGGTTCGTGATTTGATAATCTTATTTGCACCAACAGAGCCGATTCCAGGGATTTTGAGCAACTGCGCATAGCCAGCGGTATTAACCTCAATCGGTGAGTGGAGAAGGTGGGTTTCTGCCCATAAAAGTTTTGGGTCTTTCTCAAGGTCTAAATTGCCGGAAGGACTGAAGGGCAATTCTTCAAAGTCAAATTGATAATCCCGCAGCAGGAAAAAAGCTTGATACAAGCGGTGTTGACGCCAGGGATTGGAGGGTGGTAAATTTTCGAAGGGCGTGCGGCTGACCGGGGTAAAATTCGAGTAATAAGCCCGGGTGATATTGAAATGAGCGCGCAAGTGGTGGGTGGTTTGCAGCAGATCAAGGTCAGTTTCACCAACGGCACCGACCACGAATTGGGTACAGCTAGACGGCCAGGTTTTTTTCCAGGCCAGTAGAGGTGAGGCGGAGCGACGGATTTCTTCGATCATTTGCAGTGGTTTGAGCAGTTCCTCAAAAAAAGTCTTATGGGGCGCCAAAGCTCTCAGGCTGGTTTCGTTGGCCCCTTCCAGGTTGATGGATACACGGTCTGCAAGCTGCATGGCTTTTAGAATCTGATCTTGTTCTGC